>JAZNRM010000318.1:0-3397 GCA_045590695.1 Methanobrevibacter sp. | reverse complement strand
TAATTTAATGATTTTTCATTAAAAGTTATACATTAATAATTTTCTAATTTATAGTATTAAATTGTTTGCTTAATTATAATTCTAATATTTGATTTTAATTAGAAAATTGATATGAAACTGTAAAAATGATAAAATAAGTATTTAAAAAGTTTAAATTGATATAATAATTTTAAAATAAGTTAAAAAAAGTAAAAAGATAGATTTAGTATAATGCTAAATCTAAAGTCACAAATAAGCTGTCAGTATCTCTTTGGAGTTGAGCAAGGCTCTTATCTTTAGTCTTTACACTGAATTGCTGGACTACCCTTGCACCTCTTGCCCTCACTTTCATTTCCATTTTTTCTAAAGCGGATTCTCCATCAGAAGTGTTTGTGGTGGTAAACAATACAATGTCTTTTCCACGTAAGTCGCATCTGTCAATCAATGTAATGATTGCAGGAGTAGGGTTGTTTGCCCAAGTAGGAGTGCCTATGTAAATTGTATCATATTCTTCAAGATCAAGAGTAGGTGGATAGATTTCTGTTTTGCTTTCTCTAAATGCGTCAATGGTTGATGTGAATCTATTTCTAATGCCATCACGCTTTTTCATATCCTTGATTTGACAGATATCACACCTTAAATTGACTGCAAGTGTTTCTGCAACTACCTTTGTTTTTCCTCCATCTGAATAGTATAAAATTATTCTTTCCATAGTTTTTCCCCTTGAACTATTTATAAAAAATAATCTATTTAAATATTTGCATGAAGGCAAATATTCAAATTTAGACTATTTTTCAAGTTTTTTGAATTTCTTATGGGTGCATTCCAAAGAAGTCCAAACCGGTTTTTTCATCAAATCCACACATGATGTTCATGTTGTGAACAGCTTGTCCGGATGCTCCTTTAACCAAGTTGTCAATAGCTGAAATGATGACCAATCTGCCGGTTTCATCCATTTCAAAGCAACCGATTTGAGCATAGTTGGATCCTCTTACACTGCTTAAGCGTGGAATTTCTCCATCTTCCAAGATTTGAATGAATGGTTCTCCTTTATAGGTTTCCTTATAGATGTTCAATACATCTTCACTGCTTACATCTGCACCATCAACTAAGAAACAATGGTTAGTGGTAAGAATTCCTCTGATTACTGGCACCAAATGAGGGGTGAAGGAAACTTTGACATCTGAAAATGCGCCAAGTTCCTGTTGAATCTCAGGCATATGCCTATGTTGGGTTACCTTATATGGGTTCACATTGTCTCCAATGTTTGGGTAATGGGTTGTTGCAGCAGGATTTACTCCAGCACCGCTTACTCCAGTTTTGGAATCGAAAATCATTCTATCTGCCAGCTTTGCTTTTGACAATGGGTATCCTGATAGGATAGCGCCAGTTACAAAACATCCAGGGTTTGCAAGCAAGGTTGCATTTTTGATTTCTTCTCTGTGAATTTCAGGAAGTCCGAAAACCCCTTTCAAGTCAGAAGTATGTTCAATTCCATACCATTTTTCATAAACGTCAATGTCATTGAATCTGTAATCTCCACTTAGGTCAATGACTTTAGCTCCAGTATCGAGTAAATCCGGCACGATTTTCATTGAAGCTCCATGTGGAGTTGCTGTAAATATGATGTCTGCATCCAATTCGCTTGGCTTTTTGTTTCTAAATACTAAATCAGTTCCTCTAATGTGTGGGTGAACCTTGTGAACTGGAGTTCCTTCAAATTGTCTTGAGGTTATATCCACTATTTCAACTTCTGGATGAGCAGAAAGAAGTCTGATCAATTCTCCTCCAGTATATCCGCTTCCACCTACAATTGCTACACTTACCATTTTTACACCTTTTTATAAGTTAATCATTAATCATTATTTCTTATTTTTTTAATTTAATTTTAATCTTAATCATTTATATAAAACTGATTAATCATCATTAATAACATTTGTACAGTCCAAATTCTTTTCTTCTAATTCGGAATGCTTTATTCTATTGATGATTTTACAGGTACTGTCGAGTTCTCCTTTTCTGTAATCTTTAACTCTTTTAGCTACAGCTTTGATTCCTCTTTTATCCAGTTGTTCCTGAAGCTTTGCGATGTCATGATTTTGGTCTGAACCGATAGCTATTATGTCCGGTTGAATTTCCTCTACAATCTTGAACATGTCGCCATCATAACCAATGTAAGCTTCATCAACGGGCTTGAGATATTTAATCATTTCTAATCTTTGATTCTCATCAATAACAGGAATTCTCTTTTTCTTTTTAACAGTTGAATCTCTTGCTATTACAACTACAAGGACTGCATCTTCTCCACCTAATTCCTTTGCTTTCTCAAGATACAATCCATGTCCTGGATGCAATAAGTCAAATGCTCCTGTTGCCATTACTTTCATATTTTAATTCTCCATTTAATAATAAAATATATAATTATAATTTTTTTAGTTATTTTTAATTTTTAATTTAGTTTTATTTTTTTTATTTAATCTCTTGGTATTTCAAGGCATCTACAAGGTTTATTTTGTCCTTGTATAATGCTGAACCGATTACAACTCCCTTTGCACCAGTTGTTTGGAGTTGCTTTAAGTCATCCAAGCTTGTAACTCCTCCAGAGTATACAACTGGAATGTCTACAGAGTTTACAAGGTCAATTACGGGGTCTACATAGAACCCTCCAAGTAATCCTTCCACATCAACATTTGTAAACAATATGCTTCCTGCACCAAGATCTTGGAATTCTTTGCTTATTTCAGTTGCAGACTTGTCAATCTTTTCCTGCCAACCTTTTATGACAACCTTATTGTCCTTGCTGTCAAGGGAAATCATTACTCTTTCACTACCATATTCATCGGATAATTTGGTTATTGTGTTTGGGTTCTTGATTCCCATGGTTCCAATGATCAATCTATCAATATCAAGACTAAGCAATTCCTCTGCATATTCAATGCTTCTTATGCCTCCACCGAGTTGGATTGGAACGCTGACTTCATCAAGTACCTTTCTGATAGTTTCAATGTTTGTAGTGCTTTCAAGTGCACCATCAAGGTCTATTACATGGACAACTTCTGCACCCATGTCTTCCCATTTTTTAGCTACTTTTTCAGGGTTTTCTATAATTACCTGTTCAGTTCCAGGTTCTCCTTGCACTAACTGCACGCATTTCCCATTCTTAATGTCTACAGCAGGCATAATTAGCATTTTATTATCTTGAAATGACATTTTGATTCCTTTTTAAATATTTTATAATCTAAATTTTAAGAGTTTTTAAAAAACTTAAAGTAATTATCTAACAATTATAACATTATAATATATTTATTTTATACTATTAATTATTTCTTATTATTGTAATTTTTGTGCTGATTATTTTTTAATTTTTTTTAAAGATTTTTTCATATTTTAACTGATTTTTCCAAAACATTTATATAGG
>JAZNRM010000317.1:0-4801 GCA_045590695.1 Methanobrevibacter sp. | reverse complement strand
ATAAAGAAAATAAAAAATTAAACAATTTAATTAATTAAAATCCTTATTAAATGCTTCTGTATCTTCCACACCATTTGTATAATGCTTATTATTCACTTTATCAATGACTTCATTATCACCATGAAGACGATCAATATGATAAAGACCTTTGGAATCAGTGTATTCCCTTATGTAATCGGAATCCTGACCAGACCAGTAATAACCTGCAGGAACATTATTTGATGAGCTTGACTGATTAGAAGCTGAACTTGTACTGTCAATTCCAGTATTGACTACACTTTGATTAGCTGTAGCGTTTGCAGCAGTTTGATTCTCACCAGTCATGGTTTCTGTAGTGTTTGTTTCTTCATTGAAATATTGATACTTGACAGAACCAATCATATGCTCTAGCATTTCAGGGTCTTTACAGATAATAAGGATATTGTCATGGGTAACATGATTTCCAATGAAAGCCATATAGGTTCCATTTTCCTCATTATGCCAAATGGTTTGATTTCCTAATGTTTCCTGAACGGAATTTGCAATAAAATCATTACGGATATACTCTAATTCAACAGCTGCAACCTGATTTCCTTGTGCACTATTGAAATACATCACGGTTAAATCATGCTGAGTGTCATTGATTAGGTAAATTCCATTTTTAATCACTGCAGTTGTAGATTGATCACTTATCGGCATGTCAATGCTGGAAGAGTTTGTAAGTCCAACTCTATTGTATTTAATGGTTTCATCATAATTCAATAAAAAGAAAGAAGCAGATAAAACCACAGCAATCACTAACAATACCAATAATATACGTCTTAAATCCACATAAACCTCCCCATTAACTAATTTTTTTAAAACTAGTAATAAAATAGCTTATTATAATTATTAATTTAAATTAAATTATTTATAAACTTAACTTAAAAAACTGATAAAAACAGGGTAAAATAGATTAAAAAAAGTGAAAAATAGATAAAATTTAAAAAAATAGTAAAAGTGAAAATAATTAAAAAAAAGAAAATAAGAAATAAGAAAATACTTAAATTAAGAAGACCTTGCTATAACAAAATCTGCTAAAGCGATAAGCATTTCTTTAGCTTCAGATTCAGGTAATATTTCAAGTACTTTCTTAGCGCCATCAACGTTTTCTAAAGCGAGATTGTGAGCATATTCAATGGAGCCATATTTATTGAATAAATCAATAGCTTCCTGTACATTTTCTTGTGAAGAATTTTCTTCTTTTAAGATTTCAAGTAATCTTTCATGGTCCTCGCCTTCAGATTCAGCTAATGCCTTAACAACCATAAGGGTCATTTTACCTTTAGCGATATCACTGCCGACAGGTTTTCCAAGGTCCTTTTCATCACTTATTACATCCAAGTAATCGTCTTGGATTTGGAAAGCGGTACCTATCATACGACCATATTCATATAATGCGTTGACAGTTTCGTCATCTGCTCCACCCATAATTGCTCCTGCTTTAGTAGCTGCAGCAATCAATGCACCAGTTTTCTTAAAGATCATTTCAGAATATTCATCTTCCTTAACATCAAAGTTTCCTTCAAAGCTCATATCGGAAGCTTGACCTTCACAGATTTTTACGCAAGCATCTGCAACAGTAGCTAATGCATTTGCAACATTTGCAGGGTTTGCATTTTCCTCTTTTGAATCGATTACCATTTCAAATGCTTTTGAGAATAAGGTATCTCCAGCTAAAATAGCTACAGGCTCATCCCATACCTTATGTACAGAAGGCATTCCTCTTCTCATGTCATCATCATCCATGATATCGTCATGGATAAGTGAAAAAGTATGAATAAGCTCTAAAGCAGCCGCAGTTTTCAATGCATCTTCCTTTTTCCCTCCAACTGCTTCCGCAGAGATTAAAGTAAGAGCTGGCCTAAGCATTTTACCGCCAGCTTTAGTTAAGTAAAGACAAGCATCCTGTAAATCCTGTGGTTCAATAACACTAAGATTCTCTTCAATGGTTTTTACAACATCTTTGGAATATTGTTTTAAGACATCAGTAACATCAGACATAATTCTCCCTCTAGACTAATATTTATTGAAACTTCATTAAATACTTAATTAAAATAAATTTGTAATAATGATTTTTAAAAGAAATAAGCTCAAATAAGTTAATTAGATTAACTAGTTGCCATTAAAGACTTGAGCTTGTGCATTTCTTAAAATATGAATATTGTTTCCTATTCTGTATCCCTCTTCCTCTGCAAGCTCTCCATAAGCAACTAACATATTAAGCTCACCGTGAGCAGGAATGATGTGTTTTGGCTT
Organism: Methanobrevibacter sp.; assembly: GCA_045590695.1. GTDB lineage: Archaea > Methanobacteriota > Methanobacteria > Methanobacteriales > Methanobacteriaceae > Methanobrevibacter. The sequence continues at coordinate 2,524 of JAZNRM010000317.1, read as the reverse complement.
AAGCATTCTCAAGAAATCCCTGTGGTCTTCACGACCAGCGTGTCCTGAAACGTGAGCGTTTGCATAGATTCTTGCACCGTTTGCCTTTAGTTTGGATTCAAGAATATGCCTGTTTGCAGCATTGGTTGGATTTGGAATGATAGGTGCTGAAAATATGACATTGTCTCCTTTCTTTACATTGAATGGAGTTCTTCCACTTGCTATTCTTGGAAGCAATGCATCTGGTTCACCTTGGTGACCAGTGGTTACAAGCAGGAACTTGTCCCTATCATCTTCAGCTTTCATAAGAGCCTTATTGACTGCTTTAGGAGATCCGTAAACATAAGCGTTTGCAGGCAATTTCAAGATTCCCAAGTTCTGAGCTATTCCACAGAACCTTTCCATGGAACGTCCTAAGAATAGAATTTCCCTATCGCTGTCCTTTGCAATGTCTGCAATGGTTTGAATCCTTTCAATATGAGATGAAAAGGTAGTTACAATCATACCTTCTTTTGCCTTTAAAGGTTCTCTCATCAAGTCTTCAAGGATTATTCTTGCAACCTTTTCGGAATATGTTCTGGTTTCAGTGTAGTTGATTGCATTGGTAGTCTCTACAATGAGAGCCAATACTCCTTTTCTACCTAATTCCCTAAGCCTATTGTAATCAGGCGGTGGTGAAACCTTTTGGTGATTGTCAAACTTAAAGTCCAATGCATAAACGATAATTCCTTCATTGGTGTGCAATACAGGGAACACAGCTTGAGGAATACTGTGAGTGGACTGTACAAACTCCAATGTAATGTCCTTGGATAACTTGATCTTGCTTCCAGGATTTAATGGTCTGATTGGATTGTTAACCTTGAATTTACGTTCTCCTTTAATTTGCTTTTCAATTAATGCAGTGGTATAAGGGGTTCCAATGATTGGTGCATCGTATCTGTGAGCCAATTTGGCAACAGCACCAATGTGGTCCAAGTGACCGTGTGAGAATACTATTCCCTTAACTTTACCGTCTACATCCTTCATGATTGTATCGTCTGGAATTACTCCTCTTTCGATTAAATCCAAACTATGCATTCTATCAATATCTGTATCTTCGTGAATGCTGATTCTGTCTAAGTGGATACCCATATCAAAGATGATTACATCTTCACCGACTTTTACTGCAGTCATGTTCTTTCCTACTTCTTCATATCCACCTATTGCAATAACTTCTACAGTCATTTATTGCCTCCTTTTTGTTTTTTTTTTCCGTAAAATAATGAGTGTAATTTTTTCCAATTAATTAAGTACGATTGATTCTAAATATATGAAAATAAGAGTTAAAACTCTTAAATTAAAAAATAGAACTTTTAGATAATCTTTTTATGATCAATTATCTTTTCAAATTAGCATGTTAGGACATTATCTTCTAGCATAAGCTTTTGTATCGAATCCTCTTGCTTCTAACCAGTTTTTAGTTTCTCCCTTGATTATGAGATTTGAATTCTTAAGCTCTTCGATATTTGAAGCTCCAACTAAAAACATAGCTATTCTTAATGATTCGTTGAACCTTTCAATCATTTCCAGTAAAGCTTTCTGTCCTTCATAAGCTCCTTTTAGTGCAGGCAATGCCATTCCAACAGCATCTGCCCCTAATGCAATAGCTTTTGCAGCATCAAGGCCTGAACGAATTCCTCCAGAAGATATAACTGGAATGCCTACGGAATTCACCACTTCTGCAGTGCTTACAGCAGTAGGGATTCCCCAATCCCAAAACAATTCTCCCATGTAACGGTCATCTGCACGGTAGGTTTCTACAGCTGCCCAGCTGGTTCCTCCAGCACCTTCAACATCAATGAAACTGACTCCTGCCTTTTCAAGTGCAATTGCATCTTCTGCACTGATACCAGTTCCTGTTTCCTTTGCCATGACAGGAACATCTACGCTTTTGCAGATTTCAGCTATTGAATCAAGATATCCTCTACCGTCAACATCTCCTTCAGGCTGGATTGCTTCTTGGAGTGGATTCAAATGAATTGCCAATATGTCGCTATCTAATATTTCAACAGCATCCTGAGCCAAATCAGATTGAGGTGCTCCAATATTACCTAAAACAAGTGCAGATGGAGCATATTCCCTTACAACATCATAAGTGTGTCTTAACTCTGGATTTACAATAGCTGCCCTTTGGCTCCCTACACCTAAACCGATTTGCTTGTCTTCTGCAACAATAGCCAATTCCTTATTGATATCCTTTGCAGCAGCATGTCCTCCAGTGATTGCTGTAATGAATAATGGAGATTCCAATTTCTTTCCGAAAACCTCTGTTGAAATATCAATTTCCTCTTTATGAACTTCAGGCAATGCCCTATGGATCAATTCAATATCATCAAAGCCTGTAGTCTTGTCTTTATAATTAACATCATAATTCTTACAAATCATGAGATGTTCTAATTTTCTATCTGAAATCATTGTTTCCTCTTTTATAATTGATAAGTAATAAGAATAATAAGTTTAAAATTAATATGAAGAAATATCAAATCATTAGAACCTAAAAAAAGCC
>JAZNRM010000316.1:0-2137 GCA_045590695.1 Methanobrevibacter sp. | reverse complement strand
TGGTGAATTGTTGTACATTCTTTTTATAATTAATTCTGGTGTACTTTTTGCCAAGTAATGCATCTTAGGTGTTCTATCCACAATCAAATTGTAGTTTTCATCAAGTCCTGTAGCTTCTATTCCATCTACACGGATGTCTGTGTATTTCATTAGCTCATTTGCCATGTGGGTTACGATTATTGCAAAGGAATTGCTTTCCTCAATCATTTCAATGAAACTGGAAATGATCTTAACAGCTGCTTCTAATTCTGTAATTCCTTCAAGTTCATCAAGGAGAACCAATTTTTCACTATCGCTTGTAACGATTGGCATGAATACATTCAGGAATGATTCAAAAGCACCTGCATCCAAGGATCTCTTTTTGGAAAAGTGATAGATTTCATCCAATAGTTTTATCTTAGCGGATTTAGCTGGAACAGGAAGTCCCATCTGTCCAAGAATAGCTATTTGGCTAATGGTTTCAAGAAGTGTTGTTTTACCTCCACTGTTTGCTCCAGTCAACAATGCAATGTTTTCCTCTTCATTCAACTTGTAATCCACTCTTTGGATTCCCTCTTTAATTGTCCTTTCCCTTAAGCATAAGTTCAAGTGCAATGCCTGATGAAGATCATATTCATTGCTGAATTCCGGTTTGTTCAAGTCATATAGATAAGCAAAACTACCTAAAGCGTATTCATAGTCAAACTTGATTATGCCACTCACTTCCCTTTCAGCATCTTCCTTGATGGATGCCAATTGTTCTGCAGCAGTGCTCTTTTTGTCAAAATAATTGTTTTCAGAATTTGAAAGGATTTCAGTCTTCACCCTTTCCATTTCCATATCATCGATTTCAATCGGATACTTTCTGATGAATGGGTCAAAATCAATACCACTTTCCAACTTGATAGCTTCCTTTGATTTACTTAAAATTTCGTTAAATATTTCTTCTAGTTTTGGTGGTAAAGCATTGTTTAATAAGTCGAGAACTTCATCTCCTTCAAGGTCAATGTTTTGAATCCTTTCTTTTAACTCACGGTCTATATATCTCTTCTCATTATTAACAATTTCATCCAAATCCACTTCTTTGGTTTTATAGGAATCAAGTTCATCAAGTATTGGACCAATGTCATTAAGTACAGTTTCCTCACCTAATATTGCTTTTATTTTGGAAACTCTTTCAAACAAATCCCTATTTTCCTTGAAGTAGTCTAAAATCACTTCAGGTACAAGCTGATAGATAGGAGCATCCTTGTTTATCATGATTAGATTAGGCATGTCTCCCAAGTCAATGAATCCTTCAGTGTAAATGTAGTAGACTAATTCATATCCTCTTAATTCTTCCTGGAAGAATGGTGAATCTGAGGCGATAAGTATTGTGTAGTATTTGTTCAATCCAAGATCCATTAAATAATCAGCATCTTCATGGCTTTCCACGAGAATGGCTTTGCTTGCATCATAATTAGGTTTTGATTGCTTTGGCTCATGGAGATTCTTCATCAGTTTATCAAGGTCATATAATGGAAGGTTGCTTACCTTTTCTTTAGCATTCATTACAAAATTCAACCGTTCTTCGATGATTTCCTCATCTTTTATAGGAGCAAGGAGCAAAATTCTGTTTTTGGCATAACTTGTATTTGAATAGCTTACAATCTTTTCAATGATTTCCTCGTAAAGTTGGATTGCCCTATCGCTTTTCAGGAATTTCTGAGCAGGATTTCCGATTAATTGATTCATTATTTCAATGGCTTTTCTTTGACTGATTCCTTCAATATTGATCAATCTCTCTAAATCAAGGTTTTCAATAACTTGATTTAATTCCTCTTCCCCTCCTAACTCATCAATGATCTTTTGGGATAATTTATCTCCAATTCCCTTAATGTTTTGTAATTGTGCTCCTTCCATACGATTACCTCATTTTATGAATATGAGAAAGTAAATAAATTTTAAGTGTTTTTGTTTATTTAGTTTTAATATATAGTTAATTTTTTTTATTTTTCTATTAATTTTTAAATCTTTTGATTTTAAATAACTTGGATTTTCATCTGATTATAATATTGCATTGATTTTGAAAAGTCATTGCTATTTCAATCCTTTTTCAAAGTTTGCCTTTGTCAAGTTAGGACAATATTCATCAATGACTTTTTTAGACTCATCCATA
>JAZNRM010000315.1:0-1711 GCA_045590695.1 Methanobrevibacter sp. | reverse complement strand
ATATAATAAAAATAGAAAAAGATAGAAATAAAAAATTAAAAATGGATTAGATGAAAATTGAAATCCTATAAAACAGTATCTACATCAGAAATACTATCTAAAACAATTATATCAATATCCTCTTCATTGACTCTTTCCTTTTCATCTTCATCTAAAGTGGAATTGACAAGAATAGCACTCATTCCTGCATTGACTGCTCCCATACAGTCTACATCCAATTTATTTCCAATCATAATGCTTTTCTTAACGTCACATGCCATTCTTCTGCATGCTTCAATATATATTTCAGGATCTGGCTTTTCAACTCCAACTTCCTCTGAAGTGATAACAATGTCAAAAAAGTGGTATAAATTCAATCTGACCAATTTTTCCCATTGCTTAATGGTGATTCCATTAGTGATTGCACCTAATTTATATCCTTTACTTTTAAGGTAAATCAATATTGCACTTGTTCTTGGGAATGGTCTTAAAAGAGCGAATTTGACATTGTGATAGGTTGTCATTCCAATAGCTACCAAAAGCGGATCTTCCTTTCCTAAAACCTCTTCTGTTAGAATATTGAAGTGTTTGGAATAGTTTGAACCTTTCTCTTTAATAATGTCCTTTAATAGATCATATGCTTCCTCTGGCTCTAAAGGCAAACCATTGTTACACATACTTTCAATAGCTGCATGTCTTGCTAAATCAGCAAAGCTTGAAGTGTCTACAAGGGTATCATCAATATCAAAAAATACTGCTTTTGTCATTACTACACCAAATACTAAATATTTTAGGCAAATATAATAAATTTCATTTTATAATATTCTAATAATTTCTAATTATATATTTATTTTATTATTATATAAAAATTCCTAAAGAAAATTATTCATTTATCCAAATATTTACAAATTCAAATCAATATTGAATTAAAAGAAAGCATCCAAACTTTGTTGCCTTTCATTGGAAGATAATTCCCTTAATCTGTCCTTATCATAACCTAAAGGTTCCATCATCCTTGAAACAGCAGGAATCAACTGATTTTCAATATAGTATTCCTTATCATATTCAATTCCTTCACTATACTCATAAGGAACTGCTCTCTGGCTTATTGAACCTTTTCCCTTGGCAATTATGTATTGGACAATGGTTCCTTTTCCCACCTTGATTCCATGAGCTTCTATCTCTCGAGCTGCAATTACATGAGGTCCTACCTGCTTGTAATCATCAAGATTTTTGGTGATTTGGGTATGGATAACCAGTTCCTTCCTATCCAAATTACCAGATTTGATTTGCTTAAGGACTTTGCTTATAATCTTTTCAGCCTTTTTAACGTTACCCTCTTCCAAAATAGCCATCAAGATATCTTCCTGAGTTTTCTTTGCAATTGGAGCCCAATCTCTTCTAACAAGCTCCAAACCTTTTGCAATGATCTTTCCATCTTCAATGACAGCATATCTCTTTTTGCTTACAAAGAAACCTCTTCTATAGAATCCTTCAAATTCCAATTCCATTGTATCAGGTAAAGAGCCGTTAAAATAAGATAGGAACTTATCCTTTTGCACCTTTATCTCATTTTCAATAGCTATTTGTTCAGGGGATTCAATCATTTTTACACCTAAAAATCATTATTCTATACAAGTATATCTTTTTTATCTTTTTAATAAATGTTTTTAATAATTCATGATTAAAATTTAAAAATTATTTTCTAGACTTAATCTATCTAATACCTATC
>JAZNRM010000314.1:0-6049 GCA_045590695.1 Methanobrevibacter sp. | reverse complement strand
GATTGAGGGGCATTTCCTAAGTGATGGTCTTCGTGTTTCTTACCAGGAATTCCATAAGCGTCTGCTCTGCATTGAGTGCATGCTCTGAATACTGGAAGATACTCTTCCACATCACTACGTGCCTTTTCAATCTCTCCACATCCAGGTCTTGGATAATCAGCCATCTTGTTTAATGGAATGAGTGGCAAGACATTTACCAAGTCTGCACCGCATTCTTTTACGGTTTTAGCGATTTCCACAATATGATCATCATTCAATCCTGGAATGAGAACAATATTGACCTTAACGACTACACCAAGATCAGTGATCTTTTTGATTCCTTCCAATTGGTTTCTGGAGAGAATTTCAGCTGCTTCAAGTCCTTTGTAAGCTTTGCCTTCATAGACAATGAAACCATTGATTTCCTTTAGGATTTCAGGATCAACTGCATTTACTGTAACAGTTACGGTATTTACACCAAGTTCTGCAATTTTTTCAGCATATTTTGGAAGCAAAAGACCATTTGTACTCATACATTTGATTAAATCTGGCTTTACTTCATTGATTTTTTCAAAGAACTCAAATGTAGCCTCATTTGCAAGTGAATCACCAGGACCTGCTACACCTACAACAGTTATTGCACTGTCTTTAGTTACATTCAATACATGTTCCACTGCAGCATCTGCATCCATAATAGAACCTGCAACACCAGGTCTGTCCTCTTCAGTATTAATTGATCTTATACAGAAATTACATCCAATATTACATTTAGGAGCAATTGGTACATGAACTCTTCCAACCTTATCATGCAATTTTTCATTATAGCATGGATGCACTTTTGTAATGTGTGCAAATTTTGCACCTTTATGACTTCCTCCACAAGTTATATCTTTTTTAGTCATAGTATTACCTCAACACAATATTTAATAATAATCATTATTGATTTAGTCATTAAATTAATAGTCATTTAATTAACTTAATTTTTTCTCCAATTTTAATTTAATCCCACTACAATTTACAAAATTTATTCGTTAAATTCATTCATTTACGCTTAAACTTATAACTATTGTTATTAACAATATAGTATTTAAAGTTTCCTATTTGTTTCTAACATATACGAACAAACTATTGAAAATTACGAACCGTTTTAAAAAAAACAATGAAAAATTGGACAAAAAATTAAAACAACCCTATAAAAATGAAAATTAAATGATTTAAAAAAATAAAGGGATTAAATCTAAAAAGATTTAATCAATTATGCGAATTAAATTTAATCCCATGTTTTAGGAGTGTTCAATTCCACAATATATTCTTCAGCTTTTTCAACCCATTCGTCCTTAATAAGCTCATCAGTAGCTATAACGGAAACGATATCATCACGGGAAATGTCTTTCATTATCTTGAATCCTTCAGGAACTATTCTGAATATTGCATCATAGATTCTTCTCTTAAGGTTCTCATGAGGATCATCCACTACCAAATCAGACACTTCATGCTCTCCTTTCATGTGAATTACATATCTGCTTGGCTGATGGACATTTTCCCTACCATTAGTATTCCAAAGGGTTTTTAAGATGTTTGGAAGATAGTTTTCATCATCTATCAAAACAACAGTGGTGTCATCTTCCGCTTCATAATTTACTTTAGCAACTTCCTTTAATGTAATGTGTTGGGAAGTCTTTCTCATCTTTATAGCTATAATGAAGCATACTTCATCTGGATTGACATAAGCGCGCATGTCATCAATTGAAGGCGGCAAGACCAAATCCTGCAAGATTTGCCTAATGATCATATCGTAGACTTTTGCTCCTTCAGGGTCATTTGATTCAATATACATATAATCACTTCTTTAAAGGTAATAGAAAAAAGCTTGATTCAAGCTTAAATCTATTCATGTCTATTTCCCATACCAGATACAAGCAATGCTGCACCTACTGCACCAATATGCTGTGAGTATTCAGGTACGATAACTTCAATTCCACCTAAGGTTTCACTTACTGCTTCAACAAGTCCGGAAATTAAACTGGTACCACCTACTTGGATTAAAGGTTCACGAATGTCAATTTCCTGTAATTGCTGTTCATAAACCTGTTCGGATACTGAATGACATGCAGCAGCTGCTACATCTGCCTTAGATCCTCCAGCAGCAAGAGTGGTTACCAAGTCTTGAATACCAAATACAATACAATAGGAGTTAAGCATAGCCTTTCTCCAGTCACCTTGCACTGCAAGTGGACCAAGCTCTGTAATGTCTACATCTAACCTTCTTGAAGTCATGTCCAAGAATCTTCCGGATGCACCTGCACAGATACCACCCATAGTGAAGTTGTCCGGAATACCATTGTTTACGGTAATTACCTTGTTATCCATACCACCTATATCGAGTACAGTAGCTTCTCCTTTTTGGCAATCAGCCAAGTATACTGCACCTTTTGCATTTACAGACAATTCCTCTTGGATAAGTTCAGCACCAAATTCCTGACCCATGGTAAACCTACCGTAACCGGTAGTTCCTATACCGTCAACATCATCCCATTTGTAGCCAGTTCCTTCAAATGCTTCTGCAGCTGCAGTTTGAGCAGATGCAATGATATCTTTGGTGGAAGTCCAACCGGTTCCAATAACCTTGTTGTTTTCCATAAGAACTGCTTTTGTGGTTGTTGAACCTGAGTCAAGCCCAAGGGTAAGTCCTTCTTGCTTTTCACGAGCAAGAATGCTTCTACGTGTAACAGTGGTAGCCAATGCTTCCATACGGATAAAGAGTTCATCCGCTTTTGTCCTTTCAGTGAAGGAATAGGTTACAACCGGAATACGAGTGTTGTTTTGAATGAAACGTCTAACTTCATTTCTGACTAATGCACCTTCAGCACATCTGAAACAGGTAGCAATGAATACTGCATCAGGCTTGCATTTTCCTTCTACAATGGACATTGCCCTTGCAATCATAAGCTTTAAGCTTGAACTTTGAGCAGAGAAACCGAATTTCTCATAAGCTTCATTAATGTAATCCAAATCAATTTCAGGAAGAATAATTTCTGCTCCAAATTTTAAAGCTGCCTTTTCAATTTCCTTTTGGATACCACTATATTCGGTACCACAAGAAACCAATGCAATTTGTACCATTTTATTTTCCTCCTTTATTTCCAATTGGTTCTCCTAAAACATCACTGTCTCCTTCCATGTCTCCTCCGCCACCAGGCAAGGAATCAAGGAAATCCATGATTTGATTTACCATAAGTCTTGTTCCATCTTCATCATCAGGGTAAACCACTTCCAAGACAGGAATGTCTTTTTTACGTAAACAGAAAATAGATAGTTCATTTGTTCTTGCACATCCTACACAACCAAAGCCAAATGGAGCTCCATCAACGATAATCGCTGCTTCTGCTGCATCTATAAGAGGTCCAATAATGGACATTCTTCCACGAACTCCTGAAGGCACTTCAATAGCTGCATACTTCAATCCGTTAATTGGGTCTTCTTCTGTAATGTTCATTGGAGGAGAATCAATCTCCGGATCTTTGATTTTTTGTCTAATTTGTTTTTGAAGAGCTAAAGGAGTGTGACCTTTTCTCTCAATCAAGTCAGCTAAAACCAGTGAATTTGGTGGATAAATAGCTACTTTTACCATAATATCATCCTCATAATTATAATTAGAAAGTAAATATCAAATCCCAATTTACCCTCTATTATTTATCATCCTCTTTTTTATTTTCTTCTTCTTCTAAAATTTCTTTGAAGTAATCAACAGAAACAGGTTCTTTCTTTTCTATTTCCACTTCTCTTGGATTCTTTAAAGCTTCTCCAACATAATCAAGAATTCTGAATTCCTTTTCCATTTGGTGGAAACCTTCTCTTGGTCCATATCTGTGACCTCTGCATCTTCTTGGGTCACCTGGAGCAAAACCTCTTTCCTTTGTAAAAATTCCATAAGGGTCTAATTTACGGAGTTCACGAATAGCTTCTCTCACATATTCATCCTTTCCACTAATCATAGCCCCATAACAAGTCCATTTGATTGTAATAGGCAAATTAAGCATATGAAGGAAGTTCACTACCTCACTTTCACTTACATTTGCCTTTGAACTTAAAATGATCATCCTTGTTGAAACTTCTGGATCCATATCCTCTTTACCTAAATCTGGAGTTATACATAAATTTGCAGGCATAATCATTCCTCCTAATCATCATCCTCGTATACTTCATGAATATAAAGAGTGCTTCCGTCTTTAAGCTTGTTCAAGCCTTCAATGTTTCCAACAACTTCACCGACAACATTTGTAGCTGAGAAAGGCTCACCGGTAGGTCCGAAATCAGTGGTATCAATGGTTCTTATACCAATAAGTCCCACATTCTTCTTGGACATGTTTGTTACACCTATCTCTCCTGCTTTCATAATATCAGTTGGATTGTTTTCAGGAATAAGTCCCTTGGATTCATCGTTATCACCATTGAACATGAACATGTTCATGTCAGGCACTGCAAAGTAAACCTTCAAAGTTCCAACTGGCTTTTCTGCAAGACCAGTGATTTTCTCAAGATACCATCTGGTTCTTGGAGCCTTATCGGTTAATTTGATCTTAAGGAGCTCATCGCTTGCAAGACCAAAGGTAGTCACTTCACCAGCTTCTATGATGCCAACAGTGCTTTCAGGCTCTTGAGTCACGATAATTGCATCGTCATCATCATTACCTGTTCTTACATGATTGATGCCTAAGGATTCAAGTTTTTCCTCTGCCTCTTTTTGAGTCATCATCATAAGCATGATTCTATCAGGACTGCTTCTAACGGTAATGACATCCCCTTCTTTTGCTATGTCAAACAATTCCATTCCTTGCTTGACAGTAGCTAAATTGGTGTGGGTTTCAGCTCTTACTCTGTCTTCTCTATAAATGTAAACTCTACCTTTACCGAATCCATCATTTCTCAAGGTAACTGTTCCTCTTTTACGTTCAGTGATCTCTTCCTTCTCCTTGGTTAAACCAGTCAATTCATAGAACCCTACAAATGAGTTGGATTCGAAGCTGACTTCTATCTTGTCATTCCTAATGAGTGAAAACAAGTGTTCAACAGATTTAGGAGAGTTGAAGTTAGGTTCAAAAAGAACATAGGTGAACAATTGATTTCCTTCCTCCAAGACTTCATCCAAGTTTGAACCACCAGTGCTCTCTCTAACTGTACTGCGCTCAATTACAGGTTCAATAGCTAGGATTTCATCATCATCAGTAAGGGAGAACAATGTTTTCCTTCCACCTATAACCCTTGCAAAGACTCCACGATCACTGTATTTTGGAACACCATAAACGTTCTTGTGGTCATCCTTAACAAAGATTATGTGAGTAGCCTCAGCTGAAAATCCGGATAAGCTAATCAAGACCTCATTATCGAAATATGCAAATTCATCATGTGAAGGTTCAAAATTAGAGCTTACAGGACCTATAGCCACTTCATTAGATGTTTCCCAACGGACATTATTAGAGATAAACTGAGAATAGTTTTCCTTGAAGAAATCAGTTAAAGGTTGTGATTTTTCAGAAACTTCCAATTCAATGAGAATACTTCCCTTAGGTGTTTTGATCTTATATTTGAGAATGTTACTTTGTATTTCACTTTCTCCCTTGATAAGACAAACGATACTTCCTTTCTTGTAAGGAGCATTTGAAATTTCAATTGCCTCCTTGATGGTAGAACCTTCAGGAATATCCACATCTTCTCCATTAATTTTAATTAGCATAGGCTTGCCTCTTTATTTATAAAATAATAATCATCAGTTAATTATAAAACAAGAAAAAATATATAAAGGAGTGTTAAAAATGATAGAAATATCAACATCAATATTAACAGTAGAAAAAGAAAAAGCAACTAAAACATTTTACGATTTAGAAGTAGCAGGAACAGACTACTACCATATAGACATAATGGACGGAAAATTTGTAGAAAAAGATACAAGAGAGATGATGTACGAATATGCAAGCACAATAAAACATATATCGAATATACCGCTAGATGTACATTTTATGGTAGAAGATATAAAAGAAAATATTAATAAATATATACCACTTTCTCCAAG
>JAZNRM010000313.1:0-12353 GCA_045590695.1 Methanobrevibacter sp. | reverse complement strand
AATTTAATTTTTTCTAAACATTAACCAAGTAAAATAATAAAATACTAAACTAAAAAGAAAGATTTATAAATATTTTAAAACATAAATTATAACAACAATATATTGTACAATATATTCTCAAAAGACTTTATACAAAATACTATATTTTAGGAGATAAAAAATGATCGTAAGTGTAATTGGTGGAACTGGTCCACAAGGTTTAGGAATTGCTCTCAGATTAGCAATTGAAGGTGTAGAAGTTATTGTTGGTTCTCGTAAGGAAGAAAAAGCTTTAGATGTTGTTGCAGAAGCTAAAGAAAAATACGCAGACTACGACTTAAACATCAAAGGTTTAGCTAACGAAGATGCAGCAAAAGAAGGAGACATCTTAATCCTCACTGTACCTCTCGCAGCACAAAAACCAACTTTAGAATCAATCAAGGAATTCTGTACTGACAAGATTGTATTAGATGCAACTGTACCTTTAGAAACTGCAATCGGTGGAAAACCATTCAGATTTGTAGATTTAATGGAAGGATCTGCAGCTGAAAGAACTGCAAGCATCCTTAAAGGAACCGGTGCAAAAGTCATCTGTGCATTCTGTAACATCAGTAACTCTCACTTATCCAACATTCCAGAAGAAATCGACTGTGACTGTTTGATTGCTGGTGACGACAAGGAAGCAAAAGAAATTGCAGCAGAACTCATCAACAAAATCCCTGGTATCAGAACCATTGATACAGGTATCTTGGAAAAATCCAGAATCATCGAAAAGATTACTCCACTCCTTATCGGATTAAACATTAAATACAAATCCCATTACGGTGGACTCAGAATCACTGGTATTCCAAAATTAGATGAATAAACTAAAAAACTTATTAAATTATTCTATTTCCATAGAATAATTTTTTCTATTTTTCTTTTTTTAAAATTCACCCCCCCCTTTTTATCATAATTTACTCTTTTTAGGAAGTGATGATATAAACTGGAAATTCAAGAGCTTTGATGAACTTACAGCAAATGAACTATACGAAATTCTCAAACTAAGGGCAGAGGTATTTGTTGTTGAGCAGAATTGCCCTTATCAGGACTTGGATGACAAGGACCAATGTGCCTATCACTTGTTTTTGGAAGAGGAAGACAGTTCAACAGTCATAGCATTATTAAGGATTCTTCCTGAGAATATCGCATATGATGATATGGCAATCGGAAGAGTGATTGTCAAGAAATCCTATAGGGGACAAGGGCTCTCAAGAATCATGATGAAGAAGGCAATTGACTTCATTACAGATGATTTAGGTAAAAAGAGAATAAAGCTATCTGGACAGGCTTATTTAACTGAATTCTATGAGGATTTAGGTTTTAAAAAGGTATCTGACCTTTATCTGGAAGATGGGATAGACCATTATGAGTTTTTATATGAAATAGAATAATTCAATTTTATTAATGAAAATAAGATTAATGAATTGGATAAGAAATGAATAAAACTTAATTAGGTTATTAATTGGCAAATGGAAGAAAATAATAAGTTTTTAATAATAGTTAGAATAAACCCTTAAATAATAATCAAAAGGAGATTAATTATGAGCTTTATTGTAGTTATGGCAGAACTTGCACCAAAAGAAGGTGCTGAAGACAAAATAATTCCTCTTGCAGAGGCTTTGGTTGAAGAAACTCTTAAAGAAGAAGGAAACATCGATTACAAATTCCTAAAATCAGTAAAAGACGGCACATTCATGTTCGTTGAACAATGGGAAAGTGTAGAAGCATTAAGCAAACACATGGCTTCACCTCATTTCCAATTATTCTCTAAAGAATCTGCAGATTTAGCTGAAGGCATGGGCATTAAAGTGCTTGGAGCTGAAGAAGTAAATTTATACGAATAAACAAACTTACTATTTTTCAAGATAAGTTTTTTACTTATCTTAACTATTTTTTTTCAATAATGAATTATTGAATACCCATTTTCTTAAGATATTTAAGAAAAATTTTATTAAACTCTTTTTTAAGAATATTATTATGAATATTATAAAAAATCTACCTTTGGCGATCACTGGATTAATCTTGGCTATTTTATCATTAGGAAAGATATTCACTGATTTCAGCGGCATATTTTTTATAATCGGGTCAATACTCATATTCCTAATTCTATTAAAACTTGTTTTACACTTTGATGCATTCAACAATGAATTGAACAATTTGATTGCATTAAGCACATTCGGTACATTTTCAATGGCTTTAATGCTTTTTAGCACATACTTAAAACCACTGTTTATGCCATTATCCGAAAGCATTGCCTTTGGAATATGGATTTTAGGAATAATAATTCATCTATCAATAGCAATTGTCTTCACTAAAAAATATGTGATTGATGAATTTGACATTGAAACCGTATTTGCTACCTGGTGGATCGTTTACATTGGAATAACAATGGCTTCAATAACTGCTCCAGCATATGGTTTGGAAAAATATGGATTTATCTTCTTTGGAATAGGATTTTTACTGATGATACCAACACTCATTTTGGTCTCATACAGATACCTTAAGTTTACTGCAATAGACGATCAATTTAAACCATTCATTTGCATTTACACTGCACTTTTCTCAATCCTTATTGTTGGATACGTGAATGCATTGACTATTAATGAAAACTTTTTAACTGTTATCTATCTACTGGCATGTATTTTTTATATTTTTGCAATTTATCATGCAATGAGACTATTGATTTTAGAAAGATTGGAATTTGTGCCAAGCTTTTCAGCATTTACATTTCCATTTGTCATAAGCACAATAGCTACTGGAGAGGCATATAAGTTCTTTGGACTCAGTCTATTGAACTATATATTTTATATTCAAGCGATTATAGCGCTTATTTTAGTGATTTATGTTTCATATAAATACTTTAGATTCTTAATGAAAACCAATTAAAAGGTGTTAGAATGAATGCAATATTCAAAAGAAAAAGCATTAGAAAATTTTTAGATAAGGAAATAGAAGATGAAAAGATCGAAAGACTTTTGAGGGCAGGAATGCAGGCACCATCTGCCATCAATTCCCAGCCATGGGAATTCCTTGTAGTGAAAGATAAGGCGGGAATTGAAAAAATAGAAAACATGAGCCAATATTCAAAGCCTGCAAAGACATCCAAATGCTGCATAATACCTCTTTTCAATAAGGATTATACAGACAAGTTTGAAGATTACAAATGGGTCCAGCAGGATATGGGAGCATGCACACAAAACATTTTACTTCAAGCTGTAGAGGAAGGACTCGGTGCAGTATGGCTTGGAACATATCCTGATGAGGATAGGGTAAATTATCTAAAGGAACATTTCAATATCCCTGAAAATGTCTATCCTTACTCTGTAATTGTTTTAGGATATCCTACAGAGGATTATACAGGTACTGATAGGTTTGATAAAAATAGAATCCATTATGAAAGCTATTAGAAAAATAGAATAAATAATATAAAAATATAGACTCATTATGAAGTTTTAGAAAAATAAAATAATTAATTTAATTCAAACACTTTAACGTCCTCATAGATTGGCCCTTGAGGAGTTAAAGTACTCTTTTTTAAACAGATTTTAGAAACAGTGAACTGTCCGATTTCAATATCTTCCAATTTTTCGATTGTTTGTCTGATTTCCTTTTTGTTCTTAGGACTTTTCACTCTGCCAATGGTCAAATGGGAAATGAAGTTCTTTTCCTTTTTGAATCCCAATTTCTTGAATTCCTTATCAAGATCCTTTTGCAAACTTTTTATTGGAGAGCCTTCTTCCAAACCTAACCAGAGAACCTTGATAACGTTTCTGTTTGGGAAACAACCACAGTTTTTAATGTTCAAATCAAAAGAAGAGTAATTTTTAATGACCTTATTGACTGCATCACTGATATCTTCCACCATATCCAAATCAATGTTTCCAAAGAACTTCAAGGTAAAATGCATATTCTTTGATGGAACGTATTTTATATTGGTATTTGTCTTCTTGAACTCCTTTTGAACATCTAAAATCTTAGGAACCAATTCCTGATCAAGTTCAATAGCTAAAAAACTTCTGATGGTTTCGGATTTGTTTGCTTTCATAAAATTCCTCTTTACTCATCTTTTAATGTATTGTCCAGGATTTAAGAAGTCATCTAAAGAGTTTAAGTAATCTTTTGCTAATTCATTACCATTCTTATTGGAAATATCATAACCAAATTGACCATCCAAATCATTTAGGAACTCATCTATTTCAATAGGAACACATTCATCACTGCAAATAGCTTCTTTAATGTTCTTACCAATCTTGAATATATGGATATAATCATCAGTAAGTGCCTTTTCTAAAAATTCCTTAGCAGTTTTAAACTCTCTTTCTCTTGTTAAAACCATAAATTCATCCAATGGATATAAAGCATCCTGCCATTTCTTCTTGAAGTTGTCACAAGCTTTCTTAGGCCATACTTTAGGACCTTTATGAATGTAGTATTTTCCTTGCTTGAATACATTGAGCTCTATGGTAAAAATGACAAATCTCTCTTCATCTGTCCAGTAATCATAATTGAAGACAGAAAATTCTTCCATTTCTATCTTTTCACAGATTGAACTGACAGTCTTAAGCAACTGTGGATGAAGAGCATCAGCAGACATTTCAGGAATAGGGAACTTGAGAACCAATGTTTGGGTTTGCCTATCCTTAAATGACTCTAAAATATCTTTAGCTATTTCCTCATTGGACTTATTAGATAAATGCTCCTTTTGAAGAGGTTTGAAGAATTCAATTATCTTTTCTGAATCGTTTTCATCAATGTCTAAGAAGTTTCTTGAAGCGACAATGAAATCAACATACCTTTCCATTCTTAAGGCGGCTCCAACATTTCTGTTCTTGTCTGTTGGGTCAATGAAAACAAGAGGGTCATTTTTGAAAAGGGGATTTCCTGCTGTACCGAAGTCTTCCAAATCAATTACTGTTTGCCTTTTCCAGTTTTGAGCTGCTCTTATAGTAGCATCAAATGTCCCATAGTTTAAAATAAGCAATTCACATAAGTATCCTGCAAAACCGCCAGTCTTGAATTCGGATCCATATGTTCCAACAGCATCCATGAATTTCTTAAGCAAAAGAACCTCATCTTCCTGCTCCTTGCTTAAATGCTTTTGGATATAACTTGTATGCAAAATGGTTCTATCAACAGCAGAAATAATGGATTGACCTTCTTCAATAGCATAGCAAGGAACTATATCAACTTCAAATCCATCTATGTCACATGTTAAATAAGGATGGGAAGCATAATGCTCTGATGCCTTTCCATTCAATGCATCATTGGTCTTGTATGCAATATACAAACCCTTTTCCTTAAGTTCATCCATATCTGTATCGATAGGAAAACTAATGAAAATGTCTATATCAGATTTACCTCTTAACCAAGTGTTTTTAGCAACAGAACCTACAGCATTTGCTTTAGCATCAATGCATTCTTTTTTGCAGAGTTCATTAATGAAATCAATTACCTTTTCAGTTGTTTCATTAACTGCTTCAATCTCCTCAGGAGTTGGTCTTAATTCATTTAAAATTGATTCATAATTCATTGTTTAGTTCCCTTAGTTAAATTGTAAAATCTGATAAAATTATTTTATAATTTATATTATTGTCTTTATTAGTTTTATAATTTTATAATTTATAGAACGTTAAAAAAAGAATTAAAAATAATAAAAAATAAAAAAATAGAAAAAAAGTAAAATAAAGAAGAAGATTAAGCAGTTGCCTCTTCCTTATCTTTAGCAAATTCACCTAAGAAATTTACAGGTTCTCCTGCATTTACCCTATCGTGATACTCAGCAGTTGCAGAGAACAATGCATCCCCACTTGAGTTAAGAGCGGTTTCACAGGAGTCTTGAATTACACCAATGATGAATCCTACTGCAATAGCTTGCATGGAAATGTCTGCAGGTATTCCAAACAATGAACAAGCCATTGGAATAAGAAGCAGTGAACCACCTGCTACACCTGAAGATCCAGCTGCAGCCAATGTAGAGATAATGCATAAAACAATGGTTGTTGGCAAGTCTACAGCAATTCCCAAAGTATGACAAACAGCCAAAGTCATGATTGTGATTGTAATAGCTGCCCCTTCCATGTTAATTGTAGCTCCAAGTGGAATGCTTATTGAATAGAAGTCCTTGTCAAGGCCTAATCTTTCACAAAGTCTCATATTCACAGGAATGTTCGCTGCTGAACTTCTTGTAAAGAACGCAGTGATACCACTTTCCTTAAGGCAAGTGAAAACAAGGGGATAAGGATTTCGTCTTAAAGCAAATGCTGCAATCAATGGATCTGTAATCAATGCAACTGTTGCAATACAAGCAACAAGAAGTACAATCAATTGACCATATTGAATGAAGATGCTTAAACCGCTTTCAGCCACTGCACTGAATACAAGTGACATAATACCGATTGGAGCAAACTGGATGATTCCCTTAACAATCAAGCTTGTAGCGTTTGCACAGTCTTCAAATACATTCTTTGTGGTTGGGCTTCCAACTTGCTTCAAGCAAATACCGAATACGATTGCCCAGAATAGGATTCCAAGGTAATCCCCTTGAGAGAGTGACTGCAATGGGTTAGTGAAAATATTCAATAGCATATTGCTTATTACTTCACCTAAACCTCCAGGAGCAGTTACTTCCCCTGCCTGCGTAAGATGCATTGACACTGGGAATAGGAAACTGCCAGTTACTGCAACCATAGCAGAAAGGAATGTTGAGAAAATATATAAAACTATTACAGTCCTGAATCTGCTTCTTATACCTTCTCCAGCTTTAGCTAAAGCTGAAGCTACCAATACAAAAACAAGAAGTGGAGCAATAGCTTTCAATGCACTTACAAACAATTGGCCTAAAAGCCCAATCATTTCATATTGTGGAACTGCAAGACCTAAAATTGCTCCAATTATTAATCCAATAAGTATCTTTAATATTAGGCTGGATTCAACCCATTTTTCAACATATTTATTCATAAAATTCCTCTAAAAAATCATTAAGATATTAAAATTATTAATTTTGAAATAAGTATATTGTTTAATAATTTAACACTTAATTAAGTATAGTATTTCATAATGTAAATAATTATTGAAAAAATTATGAAGAAGAGAAAATTAAGAATAAAAAAATTAAAAAAATAAAAAATAATAGTTTAAAAAAAAAGAAAAAAAAGAGAAAGAGAAGAATAGAGAAGCAGAATTAGTCTAATTTCTCTTTCCAATCTTCATTGTCATCGGCAGTGTTTCTTAATCTGTAGAACCTATCAGTGACTATTTCACATGCATCATACATATCTTCGAAACCATCAGCACTTTTTCTGCTTTTAGCTATACGGCTACTGCGGATTCCAATGTCTGAAGCTTCAGAGTAAGCGTCAATATCTGCTCCAATGAATACGAATTCCCATCCGCTGCTTTCAATTAAATTCTTTATTTGATCCCTTTTGAACTCTCGGGAAGCATTTTCATAACCATCAGAAGTGATGATGCACATAGCGGAACCAACTTTGTTTTTATAGGTGTTTACAGTTTTTCCAATTGAATCAAGCAAAGCAGTTAAACCTCTAACGTAATACTCTTTTTCAGTAAGTGGCTCAACTTTGGATATAGGTTTTCTGGAGTACAAGACTTCATATTTGTCATCAAAGAGAATGGTTGTTACAAAGATATTGTGGTTTTTCTTTGCTTGCCTTTCAATGAATGCATTGAAACCTTTAATGGTGTCCCTTTCACTGCCACCCATAGATCCGCTTCTGTCTAAAATAAAGAATAAATCCATTTCTTCATCTGCGATTTTAATATCTGCAATTTTTTCATCATTGTAGTCATCTACAACTATTTTATTTTCATTTTCCATATCATTTCCCCCTTTTACATTAGTTTTATTTTCATTAAATTTTCTTCCATAATATTTTATTCAGTCTCCTCCGACGAACATATCTAATGTCCTTACCGGTGTGCCTTTTAAGTTTTCGTCTTCGAATTCTTTTTTATCTTGCATGATACAGATTAATCTCCTCCTACGAACATATCCAATGTCCTAACAGGTATGTCTTTTAATTTCTCATCTTCAAATGCTCTTTTGCAATTTTCCCCATAAATATCAGGACGGTCATAACGGAAACAAGTGTCTCCGTATAAACCACTCAAGAATGTAGGGTCGTTTTCTAATAGATTGTCTATCCTTTCCTTTATCATTTCTTTATGGTCTTCGGAGATTCCGTCAAGGTATAATTCAATTACTTTTTTTTCAAATTCCTCATAAGCCATTGGGTATTCCTTTTTTGCCATAATCTTTTTTCCTCCTATATCTTATGATTATAAAAATAATGGTTTTATTTAATCAACATTCACTCCCCCTTTAGTTTATTTCAACAGCAAAGGTGATAAATGGTGTACTCATTAAAATAATGGTGAATGTTGAAAAATGATTAGCAAATTAGATATCAACCCCCCCTATTTTGAAGTCATTTTTCTTGGACAATACTAGTATATACTTCATAGTATATAAAGATGTCCTTTTTTTTAAGAACAAATGAATAAAAATTAAGAACATGATAAAAATTTTCATGGATTCATCATTTTCAATATAATATATGATTAAAAAAAAGAAAATATTAGAAAGAATAAAATAAAAAAGAAAAGAAAAAAGTAAAAAAATTAAAAATTTAATTATCCTACTTTATCGATTTTAATAGGACCATCGTTTTCTGTGTAGTAAAGTACATAGGTTCCAGGTTCCATTCCCTTATACTGACCAGTTTCATTTGCTGTGACAGTGAAAGTTTGCTTTTTCAATATATCTCCTTCATCGATATCAGGGCTTGCATTTGTATTGTTTGCATCTACAAGAGCTGTTTCATTAGCTGCAAGTTCTGAATCATTAACAGCATCTTCTGTAATGTTGACAGTTAAGTTTTCAGTTAGATTTTCAGTAATGTTTTCTGTAGCATTGTCAGTTAAGTTCAAATCAAGTATATCATTGTTAGGAACAAAATTCAATGCAACAAAACCAATTACGATTAGAGCAATTAATGCAATAATAAAACCGATTATAAGTTTTTTATTCAACATATTGAACCTCCTTAATGAAATTAATAAATTAAATTAATTAATTCTTAATAATATATTTGTATAGGATTGATTTAAAAATATCTATTTTTCTGCAATGGACTCATCCTTTCTTTCATATACAAACTTAGGAACAGCAGACTTGAATGGATCAAATGTTTCAGGATTCTTTACCTCAACACATTTCATGCTCACTTTAGAGTGAAGGGAACTTGGAAGTCTTAAGATCCTCTTTAAGTCAATTGTTACCTTTGCATCGATTGTAGCAAGATTGACTCTTGCCATTGCATTTACCATATCCTTATATCTCCTTGGACCAATGGCTTGCTTGAATGAACCCCAATCATCCTCATAAAGGTAATCCCTATTCTTTACAATGTCCTTCATCAGTCTATTGTTGATTCCATCAAGCTTTTCATCTCCCTTCAAGTGAAGAATGTTGTACTTTACCTTTTCAGTGAAAACTGCAGGATAAGCTATTGGAATTGAGAAATGCTCAAGGTTATAAGGCTTTCCACCTGGATTGGCGTTAGGATACTCTGATCTTGGAACTTCAGCGCCAGCAACATACTTCAACACCTCACCCCTTAGGTCACTGTCAGCTTCCATCATTACAGGATCAAGTATCCTTATGTGGAATCCTCTGCCGGAATAAATGAGATGTATGTTCTTAAGGCCTAAATCTCCTTTTAAGGTGTCCAGCATTATGTTTACACGCTCAAGAGCCTCACCTAAGCAAATCTCGCAGACTCCATCGCAATTGCATGAACGGATAGGCAAGTCCTTTGCATCTATGTCAAATATGTATTCAGCCTTTTCCCATCCTCCACGATTTCTCGGATTTGCATAGAATGCTACTGAAATGTATGCTGCAAAAGGGGCTTTGGTTCTTAAAAATCGCTTTAGAGGCCTTGTTCCGAAAAACACCTTATACCGGTCATTAGGACCATGCCCTAAATGGTCAAAACCGAATTCCCTTTTAGTGATTCCTTCTGCGATAAAGTCAGGTATGTCCTTTTCAGACCATTCCTCCCTGTAGTATCTCCTTCTTTCCTGAATACTTGATGTGCCAAACATAGAATCACCAAAAGTCAAATTCAAAAATAAAAATAATTAAATAAAGTTTTTAATGGATTTAAATAAATATTATATATAAGTAAAAATATTTATGATTTAGGTAATACTTAAAACTTATTGTAATGAAAAAAACTAATTAAAATAGCTAAAATAAAGAAAATGGGGAAATGGAAATGCTAAGTGAAGAGGAACTTAGAAGACTTATAGAAAGCTTAAGCATAAGGGAAATCATAGAGCCTGCACTTGATAACTGGACTGCTTATGAATCAACCGGAAAAACAATCATCAACCTAAAGACAGGAAAGGTTCAAGGAATCAGATTGAACATAAATGAATTGCTTGACATGAGCCATGACAATGAGCATATTGAACTCTATAAGATAGAATCTGAAGAGGAATTGTATGATGAAGAGGAGATTCTGGATGATGAAGAATACGAAAGGTTCCTTGAATTCAAATTGAAAAAAGAAGAGAATGAAGAGTATTTCGATGACTATGATCCAGAACTCTTGGATGAATTCTGCAGGATAGAATCAATTGATAAAAAAGAGAGACAAATAAAGATTCTCATTGAAGATTATGAGGAATACCATTTCAATAACTATCAGGACTTTGAGCATTCAATAATACTCAGATACTATGATGAAGAGGATTATACCTATTAATCTTTTTTATTCTGTTCCTTAGAACTATCACCAGAAGGCAATTCACCATTTCTGCTCATTATCCACTTTTTCCTTGAATAATAGCTCAATGGATTGTTTATCTTAGCACAATCCTTGTTTTCCTTACAGAGATGCGGAAGATGCATCTTGATCTTTTCACAGCTCATTGGAGTGTACCATTTGGTCTCTCCCTCATTTTCAAGACTGACTTCCTCATGCATTCCAAACCCTAATTTTGATATGATGTTTATCTTTTCCTGAGGCTGGTCCTCAAACAATGGAGGAGTACAGTTGTCTGCAGCTTCAAAGATAAGAGGCAATATCTCATTTAAGGTAATGTTCAGGTTTGTATCAATGTCTGAAACTTTAACTGTCCTGTCTGAACCGAAAATGCCAGGATAAAGCCTTGCATAGGAAACGAATGAAGTCAAAAGAAGTACGATTGCATCATTTCTTCCACCTGATGAAACACCATTTACAGTGTTTTCAATGCATGGAGGGAAAGCTTCCCTAATGAGTTTTCCAATTTCCATATTGCCGTAAGCGCCACCGCTTGCATAGTAAGTGCTGTATTTAGCCAATGATTCTGTAATGGTCTCATCAAGCCTTTCACCTAATTCAACAATAGCAGGGTGCATTTCAACAATAGATAACTGGTCTTGAATTGACTTGATGTAATTTTCAGTGTTTTGCATCAGCAATTTAGTTAAAATGAGCTCTCTAAGGTTTTCTCCAATCAATATGTCGTAAACCCTATCTGGAGACCTGCCAACGAATTCATCACCAAAGGAATAGACAAACTCTTCCTTGTCCAAAACTATTTCTCCATTCTGCAGAACAAGATCTGTCAAGGATAACTTTTTAGTGGCTACCAAATCCTTTAGGAAAGACCATTCAATGCCATCTTGAATAAGCAAATCACTTAAGATCTCCTCTACAATCTCTTTCCTTTCAGATAATGGAAGCTTGATTAATCTATCCTCAATCATCAGCCCTTGAGATTCCACAAAGAGCTTAACCTCACGGGAACCGGGCCTAAACTTATTTGCAATGGCTTGAGCCAATATGTGGAATGCAACTGTATCATATTCAGCCATATTTTCATTGAAAAAGTAGGCATAATCGTTAGGATTGAAGTCCTTATTGTTTTTACGTTCAATGTACCATTTTATTCTATTTATAGCCAAATCCACGAGAGTTTCAGGAACAACATCCTGATTGGAAATGGTCTGACGATTGGTATGGATAACAATATCCATAATATCATCATTTTGGGAATATATCTCTTCAAGCCCACCTAATCCCCTTACAATATTCCTTCCTTCCTGTGATAGGGGATTCAAATAAGAAACTAAAACCATTCAATTACTCCTAAAAGCTCTTATGATACAATTGGTATTTTAAAAAAATCGACTTTTATATATAATACTATAATTCAATACTTTAAATAATTTTTTATAAATGATTAGAATATTGATTTAAAGAATTAAAATTATAAAAAACTTGTTAAATTTAAATTAAATTGAAAAATAACAATTA
>JAZNRM010000312.1:0-2755 GCA_045590695.1 Methanobrevibacter sp. | reverse complement strand
TAATATCTGTTCTTATTCCCATAAGTTAATGGTATTTCAAATTCATAGTCGCAAACACGCCTATTTTTTCCAAGAATGATTAGCTTGTCTCTTAATTCCTTTTCAAAAATGCCCATCATGGGGGTGTTGCCAATTATCATTTTAGGAATGTTGTAATGATCAGCAGGTCCCTTTGAGCTATAATTCCCATAATTCATGAACCATGTTCTGACATGTAAGAAACTTGCATAGTATAGCCTGCTGACAATTGTTCTTTTTATTGCGGAGGGTTTTGAATCGAGTTCTTCCAGATTTTCGTATAGCTCTTTTGACAATTCCAAGAAATCTATTGGCTCAAATTCTTCAAAATCTTTGGAATACATCCTTTCACCTGCTTATTAAGAATTCTTCGAAATCTTTGGAATACATCCTTTCACCTGCTTATTATGATTAAAGTTCTATAAAATGACGGATTGTTCAGCAATCTGCAGAAATAATATAAGTCAAAATTAATTTTTAATGAAAGATTGGAGAATTCACTTGAACTCAAATTCTCTTTTATGAAAAAATAATATTCCACATCTATTCCGGGCTCTTGTGAATTCTCTATCATCAAGCATTGGCTAAGATTATATTTTGGCACTGTGTTCTCTATGAAAAACTTGTGTATCTGTTTATAGTCAGTCAAATAATCATATGTTTCATTGGAGTAGATGTCATTAAAGTTCTGGGATTGTTTTAATGTGGAAAAATTTTCATTTAAGACATTTGCCTTAGCTATCATGCACATCCTATCCCTCCGCTTTTCTTAGATTGTTGACACAATTCACAATCAAATCCAAATCCTCAGGGTCTTCCACATCAATGATCAATTGCTTATTGTTTGTTTGAAGATGGTTCTTATGGATTAAAGTAATTAATCTGGCTGCTTTCTGTTCCTCTTCCACTATGAACAACAATTTTATGGGAGTGATCTTCTTATCCTTAAATTCATTTCCAATTTCCGTAATCAGATTGGAATTCAACAGGTCTTCGATTTTTATCCCTTCATTGATTATCTGCAATATTTTTCCATTATAATCATTCATTTCTTTACTCCTTATTTTTTTTTAATTTTCTAATTTCAAGTCTAAAATTTATTATATTTAAAGTTTTGCTTTATTAAACTTCGTTTTAACGAAATCAAAGCAATATTATAATCATATTGTAAAAAATAATGGTTTTGGTTAAGAATAGTTTTATATAGTAAACTTTTCTTAATATCGCATCTATGAGATGATTCAAGAATTTTCATCTAAAAATTATTTATAAGATAATGACAAATATTAAAAATAATTGAAAAGATATTAATTTAACTGGTGTATTCATGAAGTATGATTATTTGATTGTTGGATCAGGATTATTCGGCTCAGTATTTGCATATGAAATGACTAAAAGAGGCAAGAAATGCCTGGTCATTGAAAAAAGGAACCACATTGGTGGAAATGTCTATACAGAAGAGGAACATGGCATAAATGTGCATAAGTATGGTGCACATATACTTCACACAGACAATAAGGAGATTTGGAATTATATCAATCAATTTGCTGACTTCAACCGTTACACAAACTCACCTGTAGCCAATTACAAGGGCGAATTATACAACCTTCCTTTCAATATGAACACATTCTATCAGATGTGGGGAGTGAAAACCCCTGATGAGGCAAAGGCAAAGATTGAGGAACAAAAAAGAGAAGCTAATATCAGTGAGCCTAAAAACCTTGAAGAGCAAGCAATTTCCTTAGTTGGTAAAGACATTTATGAAAAGCTTGTAAAGGGATATACCGAAAAGCAATGGGGAAGGGATTGCACTGAGTTACCTGCCTTCATCATTAAAAGATTGCCTGTAAGGTTCACTTTTGACAACAATTACTTCAACGACTTATATCAGGGAATTCCAATTGGAGGATACACCAAAATCATTGAGAAGATGCTTGAGGGAATTGATCTTGAGTTGAACACTGATTTCTTTGAAGATAAGGAAAAATGGTTAAATATGGCGGATAAGGTCCTATTTACGGGTATGATAGACCAGTATTATGATTACTGCTTCGGAGAGCTTGAATACAGAGGGCTTGACTTTGAGTTTGAAACTCTTGACATGGAAAACTATCAGGGAAATGCAGTTATCAATTACACGGATAGGGAAACTCCTTTTACAAGAATAATCGAACATAAGCACTTTGAGAATGCTGAATCAGATAAGACAGTAATTACAAGGGAGTATCCTAAAGCTTGGGAAAAAGGAGAAGAAGCATATTACCCAATGAATGATGATAAAAACAGTGAATTATTTGCTAAATATAATGAATTAGCTGATAAAGAGGATAAGGTCATATTCGGTGGAAGACTTGGAATGTATCAGTATTTTGATATGTGGAAAGTCATTGAGGAAGCATTGAAGTTGGTTGAAAGTTTAGAATAAATATGTCATTATTCTATTTTCTTATTTTTTTTAATTATATTCAATTTTTTCATTTTATTTATATTATCAATGTAGTCAATTTATGATTGATAATAATGCTATTTTTATTGCATATATTTTTATTGTATTTTTGAGTTATATTTTTAATAGTTACTTCATTCAAATACATTTTATTTAGTCATATTTTTAATTATTATTATGAATTATATAAATAATTAATTTTTAATTTTATTAAAAGATATTTTCTTTACAAATTCGTTATAGTATCAATTTTGTTCCATTTTTTGATACTATTAAATTTACACTTGAAAC
>JAZNRM010000311.1:0-2389 GCA_045590695.1 Methanobrevibacter sp. | reverse complement strand
TCTTAAAAAATGATTTAAGGATAAGATAATCTTAAAAACAATAAAAATTAAATATTTATTCAAAAGAGAAAAACAATTTAAAATAATAAAATAATAAAACAAATCTTGGAAATTCGATACGAAAAAACTATTGATTTAAATAAAATAACGATTGATAAAACTTAAAGTATATACAACAAATAGTAAAATTATCAAGGTTAAAACTAATTTAATAAAAGATACCATGTTAACACTAAAAATTCCAGTGCAGAATATAGAGGCGACAAGGCAAATTGTACTAAATCATAAGATTATTGACTTTGACTATAAGATAAAAGTCGAAAATGGTTTCGGACATATTCCAATTAAAGAAGGAACAGATGATGAGACACTCTCAAAAGTAATGGAAGAATGCAAGGAAGAAATCATTAAGCAAAATGATAATTATACAATAGAAATAATAGATTTAAGCCAAGATGAAGACCTCGAAACTGTAAAGAGGTTTCCAAGAAGCATAACAGAACTTCTTAAAGACAAATTAAGTGAAGAGGAAATTGAAGAGCTTAAAAAATCCTTTGACATTATTGGAGATGTAGTCATTGTAGAGATTCCTGAAGATCTTGAAGCCCATAAAAAGGAAATAGGTCAAGCCACTCTTCAGTTCACCAAACGAAAAACTGTGTATATGAAAAAAAGTGCAGTTAAAGGTGTTACAAGAGTTAGGGAACTTGAACTTATCGCTGGAGAGGACAATCCTATCACAATCCATAAGGAACATGGCACAAGATTGAAATTGGATGTCAAAAACGTTTACTTCTCACCAAGACTTGCAACTGAAAGGAAAAGAGTTCAGGAAGCAACACACGATGGAGAGGAAATCCTCGATATGTTTGCAGGAATCGGACCGTTTCCAATTGTAATAGCTCATGAAAAGAATGTGAATATCACTGCAGTGGACATTAATGAATATGCAATCAAATACTTAAATGAGAATATCAAGCTAAATAAGTTAGCCCCCGCTGCTCACATCACTGCAATTTGCGGTGATACAAATGAAGTTGCATTAAATGAACTGAAAGGCAAAAAATTCGATAGACTTATCATGAATCTTCCAGGATTGGCACCGGAATTCCTTGATTTAGCAGTATCACTTTGTAAGGATGGAGGAGTCATTCACTACTACGAATTTTCAGATGGATTTTCACAAGGAATAGAAAGAGCACAAATAGCTTGTGAGAAGCAAAATAAGGAAGTTGAGATACTCAATACACGTAAAGTAAAATCATCAAGCCCTGGAATGTGGCATGTAGCTATTGATTGTAAAGTTACAGACAAGAAATAAAATAGCTAAAAAAGTTTAAAAAACAGACCAAAATGAAAAAAAAAAACTAATTTTAAAATAAAAAATTTATAAAATTTTAAATAAAAATTTAAATAAAAAAAGAAATGATTTAGAAAAGATCCTTAAAGTCCTTTTCTAAATTGTTTAAATCAATTACTCCTTTTTCTGTAATGATTCCTGTAATCAAGTCTTTAGGAACTATATCAAAAGCAGGGTTGATAACTTCAGTTCCTTCCGGACAGATTCTTGCTCCACCATAGTAAATTACTTCATTAGGGTCCCTTTCTTCAATAACTGTATCAAAGATGGAAATCTCCTTATCAAATGTAGAGAAAGGAGCGGCTATATAAAATGGAATGTCAAATCGTTTAGCTGCAAGAGCAACCATAAATGAACCGATCTTGTTTGCAATACCGTCATAAGCCACTCTATCTGCACCGATTACAACCTTATCAATCTTTCCGATTGACATGAGATAACCGCTTGCAACATCTGGAATCAATTTTACAGGAATTCCTTCCTGTTGCATTTCCCATACACTTAAGCTTGCACCTTGTCCTCTTGGACGGGTTTCATCACAAATGACTTGAATATCCTTTCCCTGATTGAAAGCAGAACGGAAAACACCTAATGCAGTACCATAGTCTACACATGCAAGTGCACCAGCATTACAATGGGTTAAGACTGTATCTCCATCATCAATAAGCTTAGCACCATATTCACCAATAGCTAAGTTAGTGTTTATGTCTTCGCCAGCCATTGCCATTGCTTCATTAAGCATATTGTCCGCTTTCATGACTCTGTCAACTGCCCACATAAGATTGACTGCAGTAGGTCTTGCATTTTTCATTTCTACAGCGACCTTTTCCATATCTTCACCTGCAATCTGAGCAAGAGCCATACCGAAAGCAGCTGAAACACCTATTGCAGGAGCTCCTCGAACAACCATTGTCTTGATTGCATCTATTACTTCCTGATAAGTGCTGCAATAGACATAAGTCAATTCATCAGGCAATTTGGTTTGATCTATAAGCTTTAATTTATTGTCTTCCCATTCTAAAGTTCTCA
>JAZNRM010000310.1:0-1761 GCA_045590695.1 Methanobrevibacter sp. | reverse complement strand
GTTGTCTTGAAGCAGATATTCCTCCACGTAAGATGTCTCCTGCGATGGGTATTTCACAGCTTCCTGAAAGATTGCAAAAACATTCACTTTTGGAAAACATTCTCTTTGACGGTGCTGTTGTAAGTGTTGTTCCTCCTGAAGGAAAAGAAACCGTTGCAAATGAGATGGAAGGGGAACTTGTAACAGCAGGTATTAAATTAGGTGCTAAATGGACTGAAGTAGACTATAGAAATCCTTGTGTATCTTTAGACTTTGGTTCTACCTTGGCAGGTAGGATTGTAAATAAGGATGAACCTTATGCAAGTACTGTTGGAAACTTCTTGGGATTAGCTGGAGTAATTTCAGACTCCTTGGCAAAAGGTTCCAAGCAAATTGATCAAAAGAACGGTGCTGCATTGGACATATTTGATCCTAAATTGCTTAAAAAGGCTGATGGTAAGAAACATCAGGAAAAAGCTAAACAATACGCTAAGGAAGCTCATGAATTAATCAACATCTGTAAGGTTCCTGAAGGAATCGATAGATTCGGTACTGTTCCATTGGATGCAGCTGGCGCTAAAGCGGCAGGTACTTGCCTAATCGGTTGTGATGTCGGTAACAACGCTGATGGATTGGATGGTTTGATTGATATTGGTGCTAAAATCTATGAGGATGATGGAATACCTACATTGCTTGCTACAATGGACCATGTAAGTGCAAATATTGTATACAGAGTTCTTGATGTAGCATTTGAAGAAGGACTTATTCTTGACGGTTCCATTTTAGGAGTTACCGGTAGAGCTGGTATCACTGGTAAGAAACCTGAACTCATCTTAGAGTATGCTCAAGACAAATTCGACGATGTAGTGTTTGTAGAGGATGGACTTGCTCTTGGTTCTGCAATCATGGCTCGTTGTATGAATTCCATGGGAACTCAAAAGAACCCACTTGGTGGAAACCAAGGAGAAAAATGTATTCTTAAGAAAAGAATGCAAGCACAAGGTACAATTCCAAAATAATTTACCTTATTTTTCTTTTTTTTAATTTATTTTTTATTTTTTAGATATTCTTTATTTTTCTTTTTAATTTTCATAATTATTTAGATAGTTTATTAACTCATTAATGGTGTATTTATGATTATAGCTCTTGTTATGGCAGGTGGAAAAGGCTTAAGATTAAAGTCAGATATTGAAAAGCCACTTTATCCCTTAAATGATAAGCCATTGATGAGTTATGTCTTGGATAA
Organism: Methanobrevibacter sp.; assembly: GCA_045590695.1. Lineage (GTDB taxonomy): Archaea > Methanobacteriota > Methanobacteria > Methanobacteriales > Methanobacteriaceae > Methanobrevibacter. Next base: position 536 of record JAZNRM010000310.1, on the reverse strand, counting down.
TATTAAGGAATCTGAATTGATTGAAAAGACAGTTGTTGCAGTCAGTCCAAATGCTCCTAACACAAAGGAGTTTTTAATCAACGAATTGCACTTTTCAAGTTTCGACAGCTCTTTTTATGATAGCGATAAAAATGATTACTATCTGGATACTTTAGGTAAAGGTTTTGTTGAAGATCTTTCTAAAATTTTAGAGGTGTTCGAGTCAAGGTCAAAGGAGGACATTTTGATTTTCATCAATGCTGATTTGCCATTGGTTGGTGCCGATATTCTAGATGAAATTTTGAACTATTATTTAAGTCAAGACAAACCTGCATTATCAGTCTCAGTTCCAGTTGAAATTTTTGATGAGTATGGGGTGAATTATTCCTATGAATTTAATGGAAATGTCCCTTCAGGAATTAACATACTTAGGACTGAAAATGTCGTTCAGGACGAGCAACTTTTAATTATTTCAAGGTATGAGTTAATTTTTAATGTAAATACTATCGAGACAGCTATATTAACCAATAAATTTTTATAATTTTCATCAATTTTTA
>JAZNRM010000309.1:0-2064 GCA_045590695.1 Methanobrevibacter sp. | reverse complement strand
AACTTTTAAAAATTATTGTATTATAATATATTTACTTACATTAATATAAAGTTTTTTTATAAAACTTATTTTTTAATAAATTTATACAATACTTTCAATGATTTACATTAAATATATATCATTTGATTTTAAAACTAATATATAGATTTATAAGATATTAGGTGATTTATTTGACTAAAACAGTATTTTCTCCAGGTTCTGCCACTGTAATCAATGCAATTTCAACAGGTTTCGGGTCTGCATTTGGCATTGGCTTAGGCATTGAGGCAGAGGCTAAGTTTTCTGATGTCGGTGTCAACTGCTCATCAGATATAGGGGCTGATCCTCATTTGATGAACTTATGTGTAGAACAGGTTTTAGACCATTATAAGATAGGAAGCGCATTGGATTTCGATGATATCATACCTAGCTTGGATTTTGGAAATGGGCAGGGGATTGAAGTCAATACAAAATCCAATTTGCCTTTAGGTTCTGGGCTTTCTTCAAGCAGCGCTTTATCCAATGCTGTTGTCATGGCTACTGCTGCTTTGATTGCAAGCGAGTTTTACCTCGATCCATTGACAGATATGGAAATGATAAACATGGGTATTGATGCATCCCTTGAAGCTGGAGTTACTATTACAGGTGCTTTTGATGATGCTTCTGCATCTTTCTTTGGAGGATTGACAATCACTGACAATGGCAATAGGGAGATTTTGCATCAGGAAAGAATGCCTGATTATGATGTTTTGGTCTTTATGCCTGATAAGGAATCATTAAGCGGATCTTCTGATGTGGATAGGATGAAATTGATTGCTCCATATGTAAGGATAGCTTTCAATCAAGCTCTTGATGGAGATTATCTTGAAGCTTTGACATTAAATGGGCTCTTGTATGGTAATGTTTTAGGATTTGACAATAACATTGCCCTTGATGCACTTCAAGCTGGTGCACTTGCTTCTGGATTGTCTGGAACTGGGTCTTCATTTGTAGCTATTGTTGATGAGAATTCCATTGATGGTGTTAAGGAAGCTTGGGCTTCATATGATGGAAGAGTCATTGAAACAACTGTGGACAATAGGGGAACAAGGATTATTTAATTATTTTTCTTTTTTATTTCCTATTTTTACTATTTTTTTATCTATTTTTACACTATTTTTAAAGCATTTTTTTAAAATAAAGTGGTCTGCTTAGTTTTGTCTCTACTTGGGAATTCATGCAGGTATTCAAATATTTCATCTGGATTGTTCATTATATTGTTTTCATTTGTTCTTTTATAGAAGATCTTCATTAATTCCTTCTGATTTTGACTAGCTATTCCATAGCTATTTCCATAAGTCTTGATGTACTTTTCCTTAAGTCCTGGGAAATGCTTGTCTAACTTGCTATAGAAATATTCCCTATTTCCTTCTCTCAATGTCATTCCCATTCCAAAGCAGATTATTCCCTTGACATTTGATTCTATGCAATAGTCAAGTATTCCATTTATGTTTTCTTCTGTATCGTTAATGAAGGGAAGAATTGGGCATAGCCAAACAACTGTCGGTATGTCGTGTTTATTTAGAATTTTAAGTACATTCACTCTTTCCTTTGTTGTGCAAACATTAGGTTCAAGTATTTTGCACAAATCCTCATCATATGTTGTCAAGGTCATCTGAATGACTACTTTTGCCTTTTCATTGATCTCTTTAAGCAAATCCAAGTCTCTGAGTATTAGGTTTGATTTGGTTATGCAAGTAAATCCATGACCGTATTTGTTAATCAGCTCTAATGATTCTCTCACATTTTGTATCTTCTTTTCAAGAGGTATGTATGGGTCTGTCATTGATCCTGTTCCAATCATGACCTTTTCCTTTTTATTCTTTAGGGCTTTCTTAAGGAGTTCTGTTGCATTTGCCTTGACTTCAATGTCTTCAAATGCATGGTCCATATTGTAGACATTGCTTCTGGAATCACAGTATATGCAGCCATGTGTGCAACCTCTGTATAGGTTCATTCCATTCTTATTGGACAGGATGCCTTTAGCGTTAACGTAATGCATGATTTCACTTGTATTTCCTATTTTTTCTTATTCTATTTTTGGTT
>JAZNRM010000308.1:0-4458 GCA_045590695.1 Methanobrevibacter sp. | reverse complement strand
ATAAAACAAGAAAATTTAATAAAAATAAAAAATAGTTAAAAAAAAGAAGAATAATAGATAAAAATCTATTAGTTAACCCAATAAAAATAAATTATTACTTACATCATTCCTTGAGCTTGAAGTTTTTGCATTAATTGTTCAGCTTGAGGAGAAAGCTGAGCTACAATATTGGTGATTTGTTGTAAATCTGCAAATAACTTGTCTAAAGTATTTTCAAGCTCTTGTTTTTGTTGAGCAGCAGTTTCTTTAGCTTCTTCAAAAGTTTTGGATACTGCTACACCAGAACCGAGGCTCATAATAACTTTATTTTCATTTTTAATCTCTGCATTAATGAAGGAGCCAGCACCGAGAGGTACTAAAGTCTCAACGGTGTCTTTACCACTTATATCATCTAATGTAGATTCTAAAATTTTAATTTCAGCAAGAGAAGTTTGAACTGCATCAATTTGAGTTTGATATAATTCAGATTGGGATTTGTAAACTTCAAGTTGAGCTAAAATTTGTTGTAATTTTTGCTGGTCTTCCATTTTAACACCTTAAGATTATGATTGATCCTCTAGAGAATTGCTTTAACTACAGGATCTTCTACTTCATCCTCAGAAATTTCTTCAATAGAGTCAACTTTAATTTGACTTCTTTTTATTCTATGTTTACTTCCAAAAATGGAATAAAGTTTTTCATAAATGTCTTCTTCGTTGATAGCTTTGAATTCTTTAGTGAAAACTTGGGTTTCACTGCCCATTACAAAACTACCTTTAATTCTATAAATTTTTGTTAACATAAGAATCCCTTCCTAATAATACTATAATTAATCATCTGACGTATAATTGAATATTGAATGAAAATAATCAATTAACACAACATATCCTTAAACTATGATGAAATTAAAAATCACCGAAATCCAAAAAGCCTAAAGCTTCTTCGATTCTAGCCATTTCAGGACCGGTAGTATGTTCTCCAACCATAACTCCATTAGAGTTAGCGATACCACATGCACCTACAAGAGGCATACCTTTGCATACGGTTCCAATATTTCCTTCAACCTTAAAGAACTCTTCGACATGTTCAAGTTCATTGGATAAGGTATCTCTATGTAAGAGAGCACCCTTATTGGTAACTATACTTGCTGAACCGACAATTTTGGAATCAGCGAATTGGTATATTTCTACAGGAACCTTTAAGGTATCCTCAATGACTTTGATAGTTTCTTCCTTAATGTTTGGACCTGCTATAGCACCATAATCGTTTACTGCAAGGATATTTCCAACTGCAGTATATTTTCCAGGAAGTCTTGCAACATTAAGCCCTGCATCTTCCAAAAGTTCTATTTCCCTATCAGTTGCATGTGGGGAAACAACAAAACCATTGGAATTTCCAGTAGCGAGAACTCCATTCAAATTGCATCCTGCAATGGAAGTTCTAATCAAATCGACTTCAAGTGCCTCTTTCATCACAGGTTCCATTTCAGTAGGAAGATTAAAAGGAACAATAGCTACTTCATCATTAACGGATATGTAAACTCCTAAATTAGGATTTCCAGTTAAATTTATTCTTTTAAGCATATTTTATTCCTTATATAAATTTTAATTTTTAATAGATTGAAAAGATGATTAAATATAGTCATAGCAAAATTAGTTTTCTGCTAAAGTTGCTTTAACAACACCTTCTTCATCTTTTACAGCGTTTACTTTTACTTTGGATGGAATTTTTTGAATTCCTCTTTCCCAAATAAATTCATTAATAGAAGCATCAAGTTTAACTTCTTCCGCTTTCATATGTTTCATTAAAAAGTTTTGAACTTCTCTGATAGCTCTAGGAGCTCTGATGGTTCTTTTGACATTTTTAACTTTTCTAAGTGGAATAACATAAGTTCTTTCTAATTCTTCTGCCATATTAAACACCCCTATATTTTAAGATCATTTCTTCTCCAATGTCTAGGTTTAGGTCTGTATCTTAATTTACGTTGAGTTTTAGAATAAGCCCAAATAGGGATTCTTCTGTTTTGTTTATTAGCTTTAGCCATTCTTAATTTTTTAGCTAATGGTTTATTTCTACTCATTTTTTCACCGCGAATATAATAAATTTGATATTTTGAAAAATAATTTAATTAATCTTTAACTTTAATGATAACAACTTAAATCCTGTTTGATTCATTTCTTTAGCCCAATAACATTGGTTTGATAATGTTCTGGGAAAATATCTGAGGAATTTCCTCCTTTCTTATCAATCAAACAACGAATTTCAACCTCATAATCTGAACTGGTATCCTTATTGCTCTTTTCATGCTTCAATTCAAAAAGCTTATCCACAAGATATTTGATGGTCTTGTAGCCGAAACTATCAAGATTCATATATTGAATATCTTTCCTATCTTCCAAGCTTCTGATTTGATTTCTGTTGAGCTTAGGAGTCTTGTCATCCCTTCTTGTGCCATCGGCAACAAGTTCGTAATGATTTGCAACTTCCTCAACAACAGCTTCGTGAAGATACTTTATTCCATCATTAGGAAATCCATCTTCCATAATCATATCAACAGCTTTTTCCAGAATGGAAATGTCCAAATCTAAAACCTTATGCTTTAAACCAATGGACTCTGCAGATTTTCGAGCTGGATGAAATGAATCATAAACGCCGAAGTTAGCAGTAACAAGTTCAACATCAAAACCTAATTGGTCAAGGATAATTCCCATCAATGAACTGTCTTTGCCACCACTATAAAGAACACAAGCTTTCATTTTACCAAATCACTATCCAATTACCTTCTTGTAATATGGATTTCTCTTTTTTGACCCATGAGATTTCTAAGTAAAACTTTAAGCTGTTCATCAGTTACTTTTCCTCTAAGAGAACCTGCTTGAGCTGATTGGAGCAATTGAATCTCAATATTTTGAACGAGTTCTGGCTTGGTTAATCTAAGATTATCCAATCTTCCACGAGCTTCAGGAGTCAAAATTTGTTTCATAGCTTGCTTTAACTGAGCTTCCATTTCTGCTTGCTGTTGTTGAGCAGCTTGCTGCTCTAGCAATTGTTGTTGAGCTAATTGCTGTGGGTCAGCGTTCATAGCTGCTTGTTGTTGTAATTCAGCCATACGTCTTTTGCGTATTTCATCAAGTTCACTCATAATCAAAACCCCATTAATTTAAATTATTTTCTGAATCAACCATTAAATAATCATCAAAAATATTCCATGATCAATTCTAATTAATTCTACCTAATATTTTGAAAGTTCTGGAATATCTTTAATTAATTCAGCAGAAGTATTATCTAAGAAAGATCTACCTTCTGGAGTAATAATTCTTCCAGCATCGACTTTTTCTACGTAACCTGCATCTTCTAATTGATGTAAAGCTACTCTTACAATAGAGCCACTACCTTTTCTGAATTTTTCAGGGTTAACTCCTCTGTCTTTTTTACCACCGTAGAAGGTTCTTAAACTTCTTACTCCAACTGGTCCATCAATATAAACTCTTCTTAAGATAGAAGCGCATCTTACATACCACCAGTCGATGTTTTCTGGTTTTCTTTCTTTGTGAACACCAGTTTTAACAAGTTTTGTCCATTCAGGGGCAACAATTTTATCATTATTATCTCTAAATTCATCTGCAACAGTATTAATTAATAACTCTGCAGGAACATCAAATACAGTTGTCATATAATTTTCTCCAATTAATATGTTTCTAATCCAATTTTCTTACTCACCTAAGACTGGTGTCTGTAACTCTAAGTGAATAATCTAATTAGATTGTTTTTTATAAATAACAGCAACATTTCCTCTAACGTCAATAAGTTGGGATTTAGTGCCTTCAACAATGTTGCTTATTAAATCATCTTTATTTCTTGCTACATTTTTAGCAAATCGTAATTTAATAATAGGATTGGATTTTAACTGACGTTTAATCTCTTCAATAACATTGTCATTAACACCAGCTTTTCCAATATTTATTGTCATAGCGGAACGAGCTTCATTCATAATCTCTTTTTTTGAAAGTGTAAGAGTCAATTTTAGCTCTCCTTTTTAACTTTTTTTCCCTGATGTAAGGAATTTTCATGATATGGCCACACTCGCCACAATAAATATTAATTTCATTATTAATTAGCCGGACAGCGCAGTTGTGACCGGGAACCAAAAACTTGTAACAATTTTTACAGTATCTTCGTCCCCACGCTTGAGGAATTTTTGTATTGTACTTCTTTGAAATCTTTCGAGCAAGCTCAACATAACGATGAGATCTTTCAGGACGCTCTTTATATTCCTTTTCTGCACGATTAAAAAGAATATCCATCCTTTCTTGAGCTATTTCAATCATCCAATCAGGTTTTTTTCCTCTAGCCATAGATACTCCTCTCATACATAGTATAATCTCTTTAAAATAACTTATTGCCTAAATAAAAGTAGATTTTGATGAGAAATCACATTTTAAGCAATGTAAAAATAAAGTAATTAAATAAATATTCCTA
>JAZNRM010000307.1:0-2859 GCA_045590695.1 Methanobrevibacter sp. | reverse complement strand
AATTAAATAATCTATAAAATATAATCTATCAATTATTCTTATCAATTAATTATAAAAAACATCTGGTGTTTAGATGAGTGAAGATATTAATAAAATTATTAATGAATTACATATTTATGAAAAAAAGCTATTAAAAGAGTTAGAGATTAATGAACATGCAACTCCTGACGAAATAGCTGAAAACACTGGTTTGAATATTAAATCAGTTATGAGTGCTGCAGGATCATTAGCTTCTAAAGGAATCATCATTGTAAACAAAGAGACAAAAGAGAAATTTAGCTTGACTGATAACGGTAAAAAATATGCTGAAATAGGCCTTCCTGAAAGGAGAATCCTAAAGGTATTGCAGGATAGAAAGCAATTGGCCATGAAGGATTTGGCTAGTTTAGAAGGGCTTGACAAAAAAGAAGTCAATATCTCAATTGGCTGGTTGGTTCGTAAAAGCTGGGCAAAAATGGATAAGGGAGTATTGTCCATTACTGATGTAGGTGAATCCAGCAAAGAAAAATTAGGGGATGACGAATCCTTATTAAGAACCCTTATTGAAAAGGCACAACTCTCTAAAGAGCAATTAGATGAGGATATGGCTAAAGGTTTATCTGCACTTAAAGAAAGGAAAAACCTTATTGCTGAACAAAAGACAACTCTCCATAGCTTTGAATTAACCGATTTAGGTCGTGAGATTTTGGATGTTGGCTTTACCATTGAAGAGGAAGCTACCCAATTGACTCACCAACAGCTTAAGGAAGGGTCTTGGAAAGACTTGAAATACAGACCTTATGATATTAATGCAGAGTACCCTATATTCTTCCCAGGTAAAGAGCATCCTTTAAGAAGAATCATTCAGGAAATTAGAGAAATCTTCTTGAATATGGGATTTACTGAAGATAAAGGGGATTATTTGGAATCTGCTTTCTGGAATTTTGATTCTCTTTTCCAACCTCAAGATCATGCTGCAAGAGAAATGCAGGATACTTTTTATGTGAAAAATCCATTGACTTGTGATTTGCCAGATGATGAACTTGTTCAAAGAGTGGCAAAAACTCATGAAGATGGTGGAAATACCGGTTCTGAAGGTTGGAACTATGATTGGGATGAGGATATTGCTCGCCAATCTGTTCTAAGAACCCACACTACAGGAATTTCCACTCAAAGATTGGCAAAAGGTGAACTTCCTATCAAAATGTTTTCAGTGGGAAGAGTATTCAGAAGAGAAACCTTTGACTACAAGCATTTGCCAGAGTTCCATCAAGTTGAAGGACTTGTTGCTGCTCCTGGAATCAACTATCAAAACTTATTAGGTACTTTAAAGGAATTCTATAAGAAATTAGGTTTTGAAGTAAGATTCAGACCTGCTTATTTCCCTTACACCTATCTTTCAACTGAGTGTGAAATTTACTTGGAAGAAAAGGAAAGCTGGATTGAGCTTGGTGGATGTGGAATGTTCAGACCAGAAGTTTTAGAGCCTTTAGGAATCAATACTCCGGCTTTAGCATTTGGTTTAGGTATTGAACGTCTCGCTATGATCAGATACGACCTTTCAGATATCAGAATGCTCTATAAGAGCGATATCAGCTGGTTAAGAGAAGTTCCTTTAGAAGAAGGAGTAAGGTTTGATTAATTATCAAACTTTTATTATTTTATTCTATTTTTCTTATTTTTTTTATTGTTTTTATTTTAAAAATTAATTTTTTACTTATTGATTATAATGTGATTTTTATGACAGACATTAGACTTATTTCATGGAATGTAAATGGTATTAGAGCTATTCATAAAAAAGGATTCTTAGATTGGTTCAATGAGGAAAAAGCAGATATTGTATGCCTTCAGGAAACCAAGGCTCAAATAGACCAATTGCCTAAAAAATTAGTGAATATTCCAGGGTATACAAGCTATTTCAATTCTGCAGAAAGGAAAGGATACAGTGGTGTAGCCACTTATACAGCTATTGAACCTAAAGAGGTTTATTCTGGTATGGGAATTGAAAAGTTTGATGTTGAAGGAAGACTTCAAAGATTGGATTTTGATGGTTTCACTCTTTTAAACATCTACTATCCTAATGGAGGAAATGGTGAAGAAAGATTGAAATATAAGCTTGATTTCTATGATGCATTCTTAGATTATGCTAATGACTTAAGGGATAAAGGTCATAATTTAGTGATTTGTGGTGACTTGAACACTGCTCACAAGGAAATAGATCTTGCCAGACCTAAAGATAATGAAAATACATCTGGGTTCATGCCTATAGAAAGAGAATGGGTAACAAAATTCCTTGATAATGGTTATATTGATACATTTAGGATGTTGCATGAAGACGAAAGAGACAAATATACCTGGTGGAGTTATAGAACCCGTGCTAGAACAAGGAATGTGGGATGGCGTTTAGATTACTTCTTTGTAAATGAAGAGTTTAAAGACAATGTCAAGGCATCCTATATCAAATCTGATATTGAAGGTTCTGATCATTGCCCTATAGCTTTAGAAATAGAAATATAATTTTATTTTTTTATTATTTATTTACTATTTTTATTTACTATTTTTTTAATTTTTTAATTATTTTTTCAATTATTTTTTTTTTTTTAATTTAATGAATCTTGATTTTGAGATTTCATTAAATCTAAAATTTCTTTTCCATAGTCTGTTAATTCATATAGTCTTCCCCGTTTGGTTTCAGGGTTTAATAAGCGAACTAAATTCTTTTCTCTCAATTGGCTTAAGATACGACTTACATTGTTACTATGGATATTAGTCTTTTTGCTGATATCTGTAGGCTTTAAGGTTTCTCCATCCAATGCTTTGAATATTTTCTCTCGATTTTTGGATAACTTGATGAATTCTATAATAATCTTTTCAGAGTCT
>JAZNRM010000306.1:0-4804 GCA_045590695.1 Methanobrevibacter sp. | reverse complement strand
CATAAAATTAATTGGTGATAAAATGGATTATAAAAAGGAAGATAATGTAAAAACTGCAGAAGTTTTAAAAGAGAAGCTTAACCTAACAAGACTTCCAGTAGCTATCAAGTTTTTCAATGATGAAAGTGAGATTCCAGAAGGTGTTGAAAAAATAGATGAAACCCTTAGACATTGTGAAATGGTTACCAAAGCTGCTGATGGAGCTATATTCTATGCAACTGCTGCAGAACAAAAATGTAAAGGCGGATCAAGTGCAATGGGATTGGAACCGCTTCCACCTAAGATCGCTTCAGGTGAATTCTATTATAAATTAGGTAGGTTTGATAGTGTTGAAACCGCTAAATCCGTTATAGATAACATTCCAAGAAAAGATGAGCAAAGCTTAGGAATCATCTATGCACCTTTAGAAAAAGCTGATTTCATTCCAGATGTTGTAGTTGTAATCACACTTCCTAAGTTCGGTATGTACATAGCACAAGGAATTGTTTACAATAATGGTGGAAAAGTTGAATCTAGCTGTGCAGGAATTCAATCTTTATGTGCAGATGCTGTAAGTGGTCCTTATGTAAACAATAAAGTCAATACTACTTTAGCATGTAATGGTTCAAGAGGTTATGCAGGAATCGTTGATGAGGAAATCATCATAGGTTTACCTTGTGATAGTCTTAAACCATTATTAGAAGCATTTGAAAATATATAATTTAATATTTTAATTAATGTAAGATACATTAAATAAATTTAGTTATAAGAAATTATAACTAACTCTTTTTATTCTTTTTTTATTAGTTTAAGGAATTGTAAACACTTGCTTATTTTCTGATTCTTCACCTTTTTTCTTATTGCAGAATGTTCTAAAGTCGCATGCACTGCATGTTCTATCTTCTGCTTCAGCTTTCCAGGCATCCTTGATTTTGCATCCATTCATTTCCTTTATCAATGATGATTCAATATCATTTACAACATTGTCAAATTGATATAGGGAATTATCTATCAATTCCTCTTCAACATTGATTATTCTAATGGACCTATCCATCTTGAATTTGTCTGACAAGTCTCTATGAATAGCTATTTCTGAATCCTCATTCCAATTCCTCAATCTTTCCCAATCCTCAACAAGAATTTGATTTAAGGAAATGTCTGTCTGATCATTCAATAAGTCTTCCTTTATTGCCTTTAAGTCGTCATTTGATGGTACCAATTCATTCAAGTAAAAAATAATTCCTACAATTGGCTTATCTGAGTTTTCCTGATTTTTTCTAAGCCAAGCATAAGTTAAAATCTGCCATTCATGCTGAATCCAAACCTTATACTTTTCATATTGCTCTGAATCAAAAAGAGTTCCATTTTCCATTAAAGTTTGGATTAGCAATAATTCATCCTTTGTCGGTGCACTTGGCCTTCTCATACCCTTATAATCTATGATGATTTCATATTCATTCAATTCATCATCCAATAATTTCTTGAACTCATCATTATTATACAGGTAATTGATTATGCTGTTTGTTTGAGAAAGATTGAAATAATCATCTAAAGTCTGTTGAAATGGATTATTATTGGTTTTTTGATAAAACTTATCAACCATTTTTGAACTTAAGACATCAACAACACCATTTATGGAATAGTAATCTGATCTGGCGTTCTTATCATTCAATTGCCTTAATCCTTTTATCAGCACTTCTGTATCTTCAATTAGAGGGAATAGATGAGGTCCCCAGAGGTTAATGGAACGCTCTAATCTTGCACTGTATATGTTATCCTTTGGGCCATAATTGTTTGCATATTCATATGGAGGGTTTAATCCCTTAACCTTTAATCTTCCTGTAATTAAGTCCTCAATTGGCTTTATTTCATCTTCCCAGTCCCAAGGGAATGCTAATTGGTCTGTATTTGAATACTTTTTCCATTTTAAAAATGCCTCTTCCAAAGCTCCATGAATGAATTCACCAAACCACAATTGCACAGGCATTGATGGAGGCAGATTTCCCTTGTTTTGATAACGATACTGTAAATTGCAAGTTAAAAATGATAATAAATCACCAGTTAAGCTATATTCTGGTATGATATATTCCCTTGATTTAGTTGATAATTTCATTTTTACACCAATCTAATAATTTAATACTTATTTAAATTTTATTTAATGATAATTGTAAAATTTCCACATAAAGTTTCATATAATTTACTTAAATAAACGATTAATTAAATTAAAAATATATTGTCAAAACCTATAAATTCTTCATCCCTATTCCAACCTAATGCAACATTAGGTATTTTCATCTGTTTTTCATTTTGTTTATATCCATCAATGTTTGGATTCAATCCAACTAATAGCAAAACATCTTTTGCTCTTGAGAATGCAACGAAATACAGTCTTGTCAAATCATCAAAAGCCATGTCTTTAGAATCCCTATCCTTACTGTATAAAGAACTGTATTTTCTAACCCTATCCTGAATAATGGAAGAGGAATCTGCATTTTTAGGGAATCTTAAATTAGCATCTTTTGCTAGGTTCTTCTTAAATCTTGATCCCACATCAACAATGACAAGAGGAAACTCCAATCCTTTTGCCTGATGAATGGACATGATATTAAATCGGTTTGAAGGTATGACTTCAAACAGATTCTCATCAATCTGAACTCCACCGCTAGCTATTGGCACAAAAATGTTTAATAATGCCTCGTTGATGGATTCTTTTTCTGCTTCAGGTGAAGAGAAATCTATGTTTGCGGAATACTTATTGAAGAAACTTGTTTGTGTAATTGTTTGTGTAATCGCCTTTAGGTAAACTACACCTTCATCATCTTCCTGGAATTCAGGTATCCAGCTGACCAATTTATATGCCAATTCCATCAAATTAGCCTTTACCGGCCATTTCATATCACTTGATTCATCAGATGAGAATGGATGTCTGATTTGCCAATGAGTAACGAATTTCTCTAATGAAACAGGTGAATGTGGCTCTGGATTTACATCATTCATATAGGAAATAGCCTTTCTACGCCAAACTTTCATATTCATGCTTGCAGAATTAGGCAATTTATCATTTGTATTTTGATATTTTGCATTAGGATCTATGCATTCCAACATCAATCCGCAAAAGACAGCTACACAATCAATATTCTGCAAGTCTTGACCTCTTGGGTTAAACACATCAATAGGATGCCTTAATCTTCCCAATTGCTTTTTTAATGTAAAATTAAATGTACGGCTTCCAGTAGCAGTTAACTCTTTAGGGGAAAAAGTTAAGAATGCAATGTCTTCAGCAGAACCCTCATCTCCAAGCTCTATGACTATCTCATCTTCACCTTCTGCCAAGTCAAACCCTTTATCCCTATAATTGATTAAGGTTGTCTTATTGTCTGAATTGAACTTTTTATTATCCTCTTTAGTTAAAACACGTTTTATTTTTCTTTTAACTATTCCATTTCTATTCAATTCATCAATGAATTTAGCCAAATCAGTAGCAAGAAGCTGTTCATTGTTTCTAAACATTCCTAAAATAGGCACTTGGTTTGAATCATCCTCATTAAAGCTTGGAACTTCAATCTTAGGCTTTTCCTTAACACGAGCAGATTGGTATTCATCATCCAATTCAACAAAGTCATTGCACAAGTCAATGATATTCTCTGTAGACCTATAATTGGTTTTTAGGTTAACTTCCTTGGCTTCAATTCCAATCATAGCGATTCTTTCAATGAAATTGGTGAATAAGTCTACACTTGCTCCTCTAAACCTGTATAAAGATTGATCATCATCCCCTACTACGGTAATGTTTCCACCATTCTTAATGGCTGATTCAGCAATTTTAAAGTAAATGCTCTCTTGTAATAAATTTGTATCCTGATATTCATCAACTAAAATGATTTTAATATCATTCAAGAACACATTCAAGCTATCTGAATTCAATCTTCTCAAAAATTCAGTTTCAAGCATTGCAAAATCATAGATATTCTGGCTTTTAAGTATTTCTGCATATTCTAAAATTAGCTTTAAGGCCAATTGCTTACCTAATTCTGTAGCTTGAATATTGCTTAAAATCTTATTGATGTCTACCATATTGTAGTAGATATGTTCCTTGATTTCAATCAATATGCTTGCCATCATTGTAAGATTCTTTACTTTTGGCTTTTGTTCTGTATTGGATTGCTTTCCTGTTATCTCAGCCAAATACTCCTGCAATGAGTCATGCTTATATCTGTCATCCTTTAGCAGGCATTCGTTTATCATAACTGAATTTGCAACAAAATCCTCTATTAGAATAGGTTGGCTTGTTCCTGCTTGACGATGAATACGCAATAATTCGTCTGCAATACTGTCTATTGTTCCTATATTGATTTGATTGAAGTCAATCCTATTGATTTCCTTTAAAATGGAATCATCTGTGATTTCACCACTGAACATCTTTTCCATATAATTGGCAATGAGCTTGGATTTTATCTTGTCTCCCCAACTTAAAATACGGGATAAGAGTTCACTTGCAGCCTTTCTTGTAAAGGTAGTTGCCAATATCTCATTAGGTGAAACATCATCTACAAAAATAAACTTCAATATCTTGAGAACCATTACTGTTGTTTTTCCTGAACCAGGACCTGCAACAATAAACAATGACTGATCTTTTGGTGATGAAATAGCTAATTTTTGGTCTTCATTTGAAGAAATATCCCTTTCTAAAACATTTACAACGATTTCTTCAAATTCTTTATAGTCTATCAAATTTACCCCTCTTACATTTATTAAATCTTTATCTATAATCATAATCTATAGTCATAATCATAGTCATAATTTATAATCATATCTATACTTATAT
>JAZNRM010000305.1:0-2512 GCA_045590695.1 Methanobrevibacter sp. | reverse complement strand
ATATAAATATATATCATTCTTATTTTATCTTGCAGTAAGAATCATTAATTAACTTGCTTATTTATGAGAATTTTATTCTCAATCTTTAAAAAAATAAATCAAAAATAAATTTAATAATCATTTGAAAATAAATTTTTATTGAATTTATCTCTTATCAAGCAAAGCGGAAGCTTGTTTTTTGAGTTTCATATTTTAGAAAACTTATTCCATAAGATTACTTTATGTAAAATTAACTTGAAATCTTTTGGAAATGAAAAATTAATAATTACATAGATTACGGAAAAAATAATATAAGGAGATATTGTTATGGCTATTTGTCAAGGAAAATCAACCAGATCTCCATCTGGTGCTAGAAGAGTTGCAAACCGTGGTAAAAGGAAATCTGAATTAGGTAGAGAATCTGCAGAAACCAGATTAGGTGAGAAAAAATTAAGAAAAATCAGAACCCGTGGTGGAAACGAAAAACACAGATTAGCATTTGGAAACCAAATCAACGTTATCGATGCTGACGGTAAAGCTCACACTGTAGAGATCTTAAACGTAATTGAAAACACTGCTAACCCTAACTACGTAAGAAGGAACATCATCACCAAAGGTGCTATTGTAGAAACCGAATTAGGTCACGCAAAAGTTACCTCCAGACCTGGTCAAGATGGTGTTGTTAACGGAGTTATTGTAGAATAATTCTGTTATTCTTTTTTCTTTTTTATTTATTTTACATTATTACACTTTTTTACTCTCTTTTTTTTAAAATTTTTTTTATTTTACTATTTTTCGTATTTTTATTTTACTATTTTTACTATTTTTCATAATCATTATTTTTTTTAATTTCTTTATAAATTGCAAATACTTATTTAATATTAATTAAATATATTATAATGTTATAAACTATTGAAGATATTACGAATCTTTTATAAGTTTAAGCAAAATCTTAATTTTGCTTGTTATTTATTTTAATTATTAACATTAAGGAGATAAAATGAAGATAGGAATGTCACATGGTGCTGGTGGAGAAGTAATGGGAAATTTAATCTCACAGACCATTTTAAATAATTTATCAAAAAAATCAGTTGAAGGAGGATACGGCTTAGACGCATTGGATGATGGTGCAACAATACCTCTTGGAGATTACGAGATTGTTGTAACAACTGATGGTCACACCGTAAACCCATTGTTCTTCCCTGGAGGAGACATTGGAAGAATTTCAGCAGCAGGAACTATAAATGATGTTTCTGTAATGGGTGCAAAGCCTTTAGCTATTTCAAACGCAATGATTTTACAGGAAGGTTTTCCGATTGAAGACTTGGATAAAATAATCAAATCCTTAAGCGATACCTGTGAAGAGGCTGATGTAGCTGTAATTACCGGTGATACCAAAGTTATGGAACAGGACAAGCTTGAGGGTATTGTAATTGTAACTACCGGTATTGGAATAGCTAAAAAAGGAGAAGTAATTAAGGATTCAACCTTAAGTGTTGGAGATAAGATCATAATCACTGGTAGTGTTGGAGACCACGGAATGAGCTTAATGTCATTCAGAGAAGGTTTCGGATTCGAAACTGAATTGAAATCTGATGTAGCTCCAATGTGGGGAATCATTTCCAAAGCTCTTGAAGTAGGTGGAGTAACTGCTATGAAAGACCCTACTCGTGGAGGGCTTGCAAACTGCATAAATGAAATGGCTCGTAAATCTGGTGTTGGAGTCATGCTTAAGGATGAAGCTATTCCAGTTAAGGAAGCAGTTAGAGCAGCATCTGATATGTTAGGTATTGATCCATATGAAGTTGCTAATGAAGGAAAAGTCTTGATGGGTGTAAAAGCTGAAAAGGCAGAAGAAGTTTTAGCAGCTATTAAAACAGACAAATACGGTAAGGATGCAGCTATTATCGGTGAAGTTATTGATGATGATAAAGTATTGATTGAAACAGGCATTGGAGGAGTCAGAATCCTGGAAACTCCTATAGCAGACCCTGTTCCAAGAGTATGTTAAATTAAATCTTATTAATTAAAATGAATCAGATGGTGATTTGATGGACTTATTCGGTAAAAGAGTTGTAGCATATATTCTTGATTTCTTTGTAGTTTCTGCATTTATGTGGATTGTATCTTATTTCGCATATTTCTTTATAAACTACTTCAATATGTTCCAGATTTACCATTATTTTGTATTTGTTCTTCCAATTTTGATTTTATTGTATTTCACAATTTTAGAGAAGAGTATAGGTGCAACTATTGGTAAAAGGTTGATGTTTATAGAAGTTAAATCAGCAGTGCCAAGAAGAGGAAGACTTGGAAGAGATTATTCCCTTACTTTTTCTCAAGCATTGATTAGATCCCTTTCTAAAATTTACTGGTTCCCAATAATCATTGATGTAATTCTCGGAAGAATTACAGGTAAAGCCAGACTTTTAGACGGTATTACAAGAACCACTGTTGTTGAAGAGGATACAGATTTATTTTTCTCTAGAAGATAATTTTTAATTATCTTTTATTTTTTATTTTTTTATTTCTA
>JAZNRM010000304.1:0-1951 GCA_045590695.1 Methanobrevibacter sp. | reverse complement strand
TAAAAAAACAATTTTAAACCATTATTTTATCTATATTCATGCACTAAAGACTTAACATAAATTCCCAATTTTTTACAAAAAACAGTCATTTTCCTTATAAAACTTTCGATTATGTAAAAAATAGATTACATTTATATACTAGTTTAACAAAATAAGATTATGAATTTATAAGAGGTGATAAAATGCATAAAAGAATTCTAGCCATATGCCTTGCCATATTTTTGGCATTAGCTGTTATTCCAATTGGATTTGCAGACAGTTCAGATCAAGTTGTGATAACCTATGGTGAAACCGCATATATGAATCAGCAATACAAGTCAATTGTTGACAATTATTTTGCAAGCAAAACTAATGTAGATATAAACAGCATAGAATCAAAAGTGGTCACTGCTGGAGATGTAAACAAGATTTCTGGTGGTTTTTCAGGAAAACAATACAATTCAAACCAAATTGTTTCCTCTGCACTTCTTGACTTGAACCAAAACGGGGAAATTACTGTAGATGTGGACAGTTCAATCACTACAATCACTCCAGAAATGTACATGTCAGCACTTAAGTCTGCAGGTATTCAAGGAGGTCATGTCTATGTGACAAGCCCAGTGAGTGCTACTGGTGAATCCGCTCTTGCAGGAATTATGGATTGTTATGAGGAAGCTACTGATGTAGAGATTCCGGATAATGTCAAAGAGGCAGCAAATCAAGAGATTGCTACTCAAGCAGATATTCTAAACAATTCAAATGTCAGTGCAGATGACTTATCCAAACTTGTGGATGACGTTAAGGAAAAGGTAAATGAGGAAAACATTACAGATCATGCAACCATTGTAAACATTATCAATGATTACAGTACAACCTACAATATCAACATATCTGACAATGATATTGAAAACCTTGCTCAAACCATAGAACAAGTTCAATCTGTACAGGATGATGCAAATGCCTACAAAGAGCAAATCAGCGATTATGTAGACAGTTCAGCTTCTGGCAATGGATTTTCAATGGATGGATTTTCCTTAGATGGTTTGTTCAATAGCATATTAAGCATTTTTAATATAAATCTTTAAAATAATTTAGTAATCTAATCATTACTTAAATTATTTTTTTAATCTTTTTTTATTTTTAAAATTTTTTTATTCTTATTTTTAACTATTTTTTCCAGTCTTTACCATTAAACTTAATTTTCATTATTATTTCATTCAATTTTTATTAGTTTTTGATTTACAATTTAAAAAAATATCAAAAATTATTTATTAATAATCGAATATATCTAAAATTAATTAATTTCAATAATTTAATAGATTCCATGGTTTATTATTTTATTTAAATTAAGGAGGAAATAAAATGAAATTTAATAGGATTGCAATTATAGCTATTTTAGCAATTTTAACTGTTGTTTTAGCAGGTTCTGTATCCGCATTTGACTTAGGTTTCTTAACTGGCGGTGACAGTGAACCTCAAAATGTAACTGTTGGAGGCATTGACTTCAGCATACCTGCTGGATTTACTGAAAACGAAGAATATAAAATGGAAAATGAGCAAAGCAACGCTTCTGCAGTTGACTACACTATGTCTGCTGCTGGTTTTGAAGATGATACAAAAGAAAAAGCCATTTACATCTTAGTGGGCGATTATGATGAATACAATGTAACCAATGAAATAATCGAATATGTTTTAGATGATATGGACTATGAAAAGAAAACCATAAATGGCCATAATGGTTACTTGGTTCAAGAAAGCAGTTCAAGCAGTTCATCTTTAATGGCTGTGGAAGAACCTGTTTACATGTTCGTTTATGAGCAAAATGGAGATCTTGTTTTCCTTGGTGCAACTAACGAATCCTATTTCGGTGATGTCATAATCGAATAGTTAATTTTTTTCTTTTTTTTTCATTTCTATTTTTTTTACTTATTTTTCTTTTTAATTATTTTCTATTCCCTATTTCTAATTTTCA
>JAZNRM010000303.1:0-3366 GCA_045590695.1 Methanobrevibacter sp. | reverse complement strand
AAAATTGATTTAAAGAAAAAATATTCAATTAAGAAATCGATAGACTTATATATTATCTTTTTTAAATGAATGATTGAGTATTAGGATTTATTGGAAGATCATTGAGTTTTCAATAGAATATATTTGATAACTGAAGTGACACCATGAATGTAGAAAAATATCCTCAATGCCATTTATATAAATTTACCTTATTGCTGGAAGACAATAAGGCAATGTATGTAAAACCTGATATTGAATCTCGTGCAGTAGATTCAACAATAATAAATAGAGCATATTATAGTGCTTATTCCTATGCTCTCTTATGGTTAGAAGAAGAGATTTCAGGATTTAGACTTAAACAAAAGTGGGAATATGAAGCAGAAGGAAAGGAATATGTTTCTGAACATAGACAAGTTAGAGATTGCCTAATAAAGTATGAAAAGATGAAAGCAAGTAAAAATTTATATGAATTACATAGATTACGTAAAAAAGCAGATTATAAATTATTTAATCCCTTAACTGAAGAAGAAATTAATAATTCTATAAAATATATGGAAAATGTTTTAAATGAATTAAAATTTGAAAATTAAATGAAGGTAAAAAAATGATATATAAGCTAATAAATGAAGATAACACCCTTGTAAATGAATACCCAGCACCACAAATCTACAAAACACTATCAGATGAGGAAAAAAATAACATATACGCTTTTAAAAAAGAAATAGAAAAAATCACAATCCCCAAAGGATTGGGAAAAGTCTATGTAAATGTTATGTACGACTGCATTCAACTTGAAAAGGAGTATATTATAAAGTATTCAAATGGACATAGCCGTGAATATTATGAAAAAGAAATAGAAAAAATATGCAATCAAATGGAATCTTTTTCAAAAAAGAACAATTTATTTGATTTCTATCTTGGTTGCCATATTCTATTAATGGATTAAATGTTAATAATTATCTAAAAATTATAAAAAAGAAAAAATAGATTATTTAAGCATAGTACTGAAGAGGTTTGTCATCCTTTTTCTCTTCCCCTAAGCCAAATAATACTTGGAACAATTCAAAAAGGTCTTCAACTGGACCAATTCCCATTTTAAGGCAAGCTCCAATGTAGAGTTTTTCAATATCCTCATCTGCAATCTTTTCGCCGTTTTCAGATTTGAGGTAGCCTAAGAAGTAAGCAGCTACAATTGGTCCAATTCCGTAGTCAGGGAGCTCTCTTTCTTGTTCCTGTTTTTTTAAAATATTGCTTTTTCCTATCATCATATCACCGGAACAATACTATAAAATTCGTTACTTATAAAGGTTTGCTATATTAACCTTTTAAAAAAAAAGATGAAAAATATTGATTTTAAAAAAAGTAAAAAGAAGATAAGATATAATTTTATAAAGAATTAGTAAGGAGATCCTTTATCTTTAATGTTATCCCTTATTTTCTTATGTGGCTCTCTAGAAAGTCCTTCTTTTTGAGCAGTATTTCTTAAATCTTCTATGATTTTATTTGTAGGAGTTAAAACTGGACAATTCTCAGTGCACATTCCACATAATGTACACATATACAAACCAGAATCAACTGATCCCTTGTTATCTTTAAGGTATTTGCTCAAAGCAACACCACGGCCACCTAAATAGCTATGATAACCAAATTCATTGCCAACAACATTATAGACAGGGCAATTGACAACACAATTTCCACATCCAATGCACCAAAGGCATTCCTTAATAGCATCTTTTCTGCCATTATCAAGTAAAATGACTGCTACTTTTTCTGCACCATACATATTCTTAAGAAGCTTTTTCTCAATATCCGCTGTTTTAGAAGGGCCTGCTACAATATTGATATATGAAGTCAAGGGCTTTCCGGTAGCAAATGCAGTCTCAAGCTTTCCAATTGAAACGCAATCTTCAATCATTGGAACCAATTTATCGATTCCTGCAACGATGATATGAAGCTTTTTGCTTTGAACCAAGCTGATGTTTCCTTCATTGTGAACCATTAAAACAGCACCGTCTTCAGCAGCAATGGAATTTGTACCGCTGATTCCAATGAAAGATTTATCGATAAGATTCAATACATCTTCTCTAACTGCTTCCATGATAGGCATTGGTTCTGCAGGCAAATCCAAATTCATTGATTCATTAACAATATTTGCAATGTCATGAACAGTCAAGTGGGAAGCCGGACCTGTAGGATGAACTGGACTGTTATCATCTTTTTTCAATTGTAGAATACGGTCTCCCAAATCAGTTTCGACAATTATCATGCCTTGCTCTTCTAAGAATTGGGATGCATCAATTTCACGTAGAGTATTTGATTTGGATTTGGCAATATAAACCTCATTCTTATCAATATTGCTTTTTTCAATTTCCTCATTGATGAGATTCAGCAATATTTCTCTTGCCTCTTCATCATCATTTGCATAAAAGCAATCAATGTCATTTTCCTTAAAGCTTTCCTTTGCAATAGCTAAAAGTTCCTCATTATTGTCTATTGCATCCTTTCTAATGTCTATCACTCTCTTTTGAAGAGCTTGAATCTTAGGAGACTTTATGAGAGGTTCGATTCTTCCTTTAAGATTATGGAATACTTTTCTCATTGATTCAATTTCTTCCTCTTTCATTGAATCTCCCCATCCTCATTATCTTTTTCCAAATCAATTGAATCCAAATGCTCTAAAACAAATTCAGACAAATCTAAAATCTCCAAATTATCTGAATTCTGACTTAAGTTCAATTTGCAGAATGGACATGCACTAACCAATAGATCTGCATCTGTATCCTCTGCTTCTTTAATACGTAACTGTGCAATTGAATTGGACAATTCTCCATAAGCAGATTTCACTCCACCACCAGAACCGCAGCATCTTGCATTTTCCTTATTGTTTTCCATTTCAACCAAATTTGAAATAGATTGAATGACATTACGTGGAGCTTCATATTCACCAGCATGCCTTCCTAAATGGCATGAATCATGGTATGTGACCTTCAAGTCCTTATTGCCTTTAAGATTGATTCTATCTTCCTTAATCAATTGCTCCAATAGCTGTGAAATGTGGATGACCTTCAAATCAACCCCAAGGTACTTTTTATAATCCTCTTTCAATGTCTTATAGCATCCGGAACATGAAGTGACAATGGTCTTTCCTTCAAAATCCTTAAGATTGCCCTTCATCTGCTCAATTGCATCATCTACAAAACCAGTTCTAAGAAGTACAGATCCACAGCATTGCTCATCTTCTAAAGTTTCATAATTAATCTTAGCAGCCTTCAAAATCCTTTCTGTAGCCTTGCTGATTGAATTCAATTTCTCTCTAGCTGTACATCCTCTAAAATACAATAACATATTTTAACCTTAATATAAAAATTCTTAAAAAAAATTAATTAA
>JAZNRM010000302.1:0-1504 GCA_045590695.1 Methanobrevibacter sp. | reverse complement strand
GGGATTTTGTGTTTAAATTATTAGGAGTTTAAAATGAAAAGGATAATAATTGAAACTTGAAAGATTTGAAGATTTACTTATTCATCGATGATCTCGTAATATGCCCCTTCAGCACATGGTATGCATACTGGCTTTCCACCACGATTCAAGTGACGGCCATCAGTGATCTTCTCACCGCAAACTGAACAGAATACACTGGTATGTGGCTTACCTGGCATTTGGGAAGTATTCAATTCAACATGAACTTTTTCAACTTTGAATAATTCCTCATCAGGTGTTCTTTTAAACCTTTCAATCATTTCATCTTTGGTTTCTTTTATTTTTTCTTGCTTATTTGCATCTGCATCGGAAACCCTAATTGCTTCACCAGTATCCATATTATAGAAAGTTACGGCAAACTTGCCATAATAATTTGCTTTAAGGACCTTTTCCCCATAGTGCATTTGGTGACAGATTGAACTGCATCCGCCATACACCTATCAATTTCCAAAAATACAATCAGGTTCTTATGACGCTTGTTCAATTCAAAACCCATCAATTCCATACCATACATTGCAAGCTTGGTTCCAATGGCTATTCCACCGCAGATTTCTCCGTGAAATTCCCCTGCTTTAGCCAATTGTTCCTCATAGTCTTCTACACTTACCATATTAACACCCTTAATAACATCCCTGAATAAAAAAAAATAATATAAAAATTAGAAAAAATCAAAAAATGAAATATTGACTAATGATAAAATAATTAAAAAAAAGAAAAAATAAAAATAGATAGGCTTATTCTAAAACAGTATGCCTATTTTTCAAGTCCTCTTCGGTTTTTCCCATAGCTTCCATCAATTCAGAAACCAATCCATCAAGGAAAACCAATGAAGTCAATTCAAAAGCAGTTCCAAGAGGAGTCAATGAAGTATAATTCCCTTTGATTTGTCTTTTAAGGTAGTTTTCATCATCCACTTCAACTTTTGTCCTACCTTTTACATGAATGATCCCATCTGCCAATTGGCCTAAGCTGCTTTCAGGATAAGATGTCAATGCCAATACTTTTGCCCCTCTTTTTTTGGAAATCTTAGCTGCAGTTACTATAGTATTGGTTTCACCTGAACCGGAAATGGCTAAAATGCAATCTCCTGCATTGATAGCTGGAGAAATGGTTTCCCCTACAACATAGGAACTTAATCCTAAGTGCATCAATCTCATTGCAAATGCCTTAGCTGCAAGTCCAGATCTGCCTGCACCAGTTACAAAGATGTTGTCTGCAGTTGTAATAATTTCAATAAAATTTGCTATATCCTCTTCAACTAAATACTCTTCTGCATCACGAATATTGTCTAAAATTGCCTCAATTGCTGATAACATAAACTCCATTTAAATCTCTACCTAAACTTGATACATAATTTCAATAATTATTAAATTAACTTAAAAAGCATGAAAAGAAAAATAAAAAAACAAAAATTTAACTAATAAATATTTTGAAATTAGATAATAATATTATATTCATTAAGATA
>JAZNRM010000301.1:0-4529 GCA_045590695.1 Methanobrevibacter sp. | reverse complement strand
TGCCCTTATTTTTCAATTTAAGTAATAAAATAATCTTTAAATAATTATTACTCCCATATATTATATGATAATTAATCATAGGGGTTAACATATTGTGTTTATTGTTTTTGAATTTAGATTCTTATTCTGAACCCTAATGATAATTAATTATTCGTTTTTAAGTTATAAGAAGGTCGAATTATGAAAAATCAACACAAATTTTTTATAGTTAGCTTAATTTTCCTATGCTTATTGCTATCTTTATCAGCTGTTTCTGCAGATGATTTGGATACTATAGCAGATGGGGAAGTTTCGGGGGATGTTGATGTTGTTACAACAAGCCCTTGGGGCCCGACTTCTGGAGAATTAAGTTATGAAATACCTGAGAATGTAAAAGATGTTGATTATGCTGGTTTGTATGTGAATGTTTATTCAGGTTCAGCCCAACCTACATATGCTGCTGAAAGTAATATTAGCATGACTTCCAATGGTGAAACTGAGCAAATTGCAAGCGAAAGGCTAGTTTCTACTGAAGGAAGTACAGATGGTACAGTTTATACCATAAACGACCATACTACAAAATGCTATTCAGATTATCATATGATTTACAATATTACAGATAAAGTTCAAGGCAAAACCGGTACAATCACTTTTAATGTAAACAATGCTGCAATTGACGGCTACAGCTTTGATGGAAGGATTAAGCTAATCGGTTTAGTGTTTGCATATAATGATGGGGATAACGATAAAGTCAGCTACTGGGTAAATTCCGGCCAGTCATGGACCAATTCATTAGATAATCCTACTAAAGCAACCTTTGATGTTGGAAATACTGAAAACATAGTCGCTGAAGCCACTATTGACAATGTAGCGCTTTCCAGCACTGATGGTCTTTACAGTTTCAATGCCATTGAATTAGATGAAAAAATGAGTTCTGAAACTGGAAGCATGTATAAATACAATAAATTCAATGTCTTGGATAAACTTGTTAATGGAACAAACACTTTAACTTATGCAAGATCCGGTTCATTTAAGAATGTTCTTTCTGTATTAAAGATTAGTTACAATATTCTTTCTGTAAGTCCAAGCTTAAGCACTGAATATACCAGTGGAGGAGGTGCTTGTTATGCAGGTACTAACAACACTTTAAAGCTTAATTTAGCCAATAATGGAAATGTCAATACATTTTATGCTGTTGATTTTTATGTAGACGGTGTTAAAGTAGGCAGTTATGAAATTGAAGTGCCTGTAGGGGGCAGTGATGTTTTATATATGACTGATGATACCATTAGGCCAGTTACTGAAGCTACTGTTAATGGTGCTGATAACGCTAAAGTAAATTACACTGCAATAATTTCAGATAAGGATACTGGTGTTGTTCTCAATGAAACCAGTGTTCTTGTGCCTGTTTTGTATAACGGTAATTTAGGAAAAGATTTAGCTTATCCTGCTGAAAGCATTACATCATTTAACAATATTACTGTAAATGGTGGAGTAATAATTGACACTAAGGAAGCAGCTACCTATCTTGCAGCTGGAAATCTTAGCAAAACTGATATTTGGACTCTTGATTTAGCAGCAGATGCTGATATAATCAATGCTTACCTTTATGTAGCTTACAACTGGGATAAAACCGATGGAAATATTCCTGTGTGGACCACTACTTTCAACAATGCAGCTATTTCACCTGTTGCTTCCTACAGGGATCAAAGCAATCTTGGTACTTATGGAAAATATGGATACGGTCTTATTGTATATGATGTAAGCGATTTAGTTAATAAAAATGGAGACAACACCTTTGTATTGGAAAAAATTTCCGGTATGACTGCTGTTTATCCAAGCACTTTTGTTGTATTCTACAATGTAACAGAATCTGACACAATTACCACTGTTTATATGTACAATGGTGCTGACTTATTGGCTAACAGCAATAATTTAGCAGGCAGAACTGCAGCTGCCAATTCTGTTTTAGACATTGATCCTGTAGATAATCTATTATTAGCTAAACTCCATGTCTTTGCTGCTAGCGCTCAACCTGGAGAAGGTAATCTAATTGTAAATGGCGTAGCATTCGATAATGTTTGGACTGGTACCAGTAACACTACAGATGAGTATGTTCTTGATGTCACTGATTTCATTGCTTCATCCAATTCAGTTTCCTTTGTTGCTACTGGTTCTACCATCTTAGCTTTACAGCAATTTGTAGTAGTTAAAAATGCTGTTCCTTCAGTAAGCGCTAAAGTTGCTAATGAATATACCAGCGGTGGCGGTGCTTGTTATGCAGGTACCAATAACACATTGCAGGTCAATTTAACCAATGATGGCCTTATTGATGCCACTTATACCGTTGATTTATATGTAAACGGTGAAAAACTCGATAGCACTGAAGTAAGTGTGGCTATTGGTGAAAAAACTGTTGTATATCTAACTGATGACACCATTAGACCTATTACTGCAGCAACTGTCAATGGTGCTGAAAATGCAGAAAAGGTAAATTACACCGTAGTCATTTCAGATAAATTATCCGGTGTGGTTTTAAGTGAATCCACTCTCACACCTACTGTTTTGTATAATGGTAATTTAGGAAAAGACTTTGCTTATCCTGCTGAGAGTATCACCCCATTCAACAGCATCAGCATCAATGGTGACATAATTATTGACACCAAAGCTGATTCTACTTATCTTGCAGCTGGAAACCTTAGCAAAACTGATGTTTGGACTATTGAATTGCCAGCTGGCGCTACTGTAGTTAACGGATATGTTTATGTTGCTTACAACTGGGATAAAACCGATGGAACCATTCCTGTATGGACAACCACTTTCAACAATGCAGCTATTTCACCTCTTGCTTCCTACAGGGATCAAAGCAATCTCGGTACTTATGGAAAATATGGATACGGTCTTGTTGTATATGATGTAAGTGACTTGATTCAAAATGGCGAAAACACTTTTGTATTGGAAAAGATTTCCGGTATGACTGCTGTTTACCCAAGCACTTTAGTGGTTCTTTATAATGTAAGCGGTTCTGAAGCAATCAAGAATGTTTACATGTTCAATGGTGCTGACTTATTGGCTAACAGCAATAACTTGGCAGGCAGAACTGCAGCAGCAAATTCCGTTTTAGACATTGACTTGCCTATGTTCATAGAAAACGCTAAATTGCATATTTTTGCTGCTAGTGCTCAATCAGGTGAAGGTAATTTAATAGTCAACGGTCAAACATTTACCAATGTCTGGTCTGGATCTAGCAACTCTACAAATGAGTATATTGTTGATTTAACTGATTCCATTGCTTCATCCAATTCAGTTTCCTTTGTTGCTACCGGTTCTACCATCTTAGCTTTACAGCAATTCATTGTAGTCGATTTAGCAACTCCTACAGCAAGTGACTTGCAGAAACTTATTGATGAAACTCCTGCTGATGGAGTATTGAACTTAAGCAATCTTAACTTTGCTGATGTCTCTAATGTAAATATCACTAAAGACATTACCCTCGTTGGTGATAATCTTGTTATAAACACATTAGGAGACGGAAATCCAGTATTCAACATTGCATCTGATGTTGAAAAAGTAAGTATCAGCGGTGTAGAATTTGTTGCTAACAATGGTGATGTGCTTGTAAAAGCTATCGCTAAAAACGGTACTGATGACTTATCCATTGTAAACCCAGCTATTGAGCTTACAAACAATACTGTAACTCCTGCAAATGAAAATGTTGTAACAAAATCCATCACATTCTTTGAACTTGAAGCTGAAAGAGCAGTCCTCGCTCCTTCTAACCCAATCACTATTCAAGACAACAATATAGCAGATGGAGTTAAAACATTTGCCTTTGAAGTTGCAGGATTGAATGATGGGTCTGGAATTGACATTCCTCAAGGAGGATCCATTAACACTAATGGCAGTGCAACAGTCAAGAAAGCTACTGTAATCTCTTCTAAGGACATTACAACCACTACTGTCAACACTAAACTTGATGGTAAGAACGCTGGTAAAAACTTCTCAATTACCTTAAAAGATAGCACTGGTAAAGTTTTAGCTAACAAAGAAGTTATCATTTACTTCAATAACAAGGCTTATAAACGCACTACCGATGCAAAAGGAGTTGCAACCTTAAAAGTAGCTATGGCTAAAAAAGGAACCTACGGTGTTCTTGTTTCATTCCTTGGAGACAAGGATTACGATGCAAGTTACGTTACAGCCAAAGTTAAAGTAAATCCTCAAAAAGTTAAAATTAAGGTCCCTACTAAGAAAATCAAATCCAGTAAGAAGACTAAAGTTTTAACTGCTACCCTTACAAACAGCAAAGGAAAAGCAATTAAAGGCAAAAAACTTACTTTCACTGTAAATGGTAAGAAATACACTGCTAAAACAAATAGTAAAGGTATTGCTAAAGTAAAAGTCAAGTTATCTAAAAAGAAAACTTACAAAGTCACTGTCAAGTTTGCAGGTGACAATACCTACAAAAAGCTTACCAAAAAAGGAAAAGCAGTAATAAAATAGATATATTTTAAAGAATAGTTTTAAGGTACATCCTTAAACTATTCAAT
>JAZNRM010000300.1:0-1804 GCA_045590695.1 Methanobrevibacter sp. | reverse complement strand
TTTTTAGATATAGTAAACTATAATTGACTTATTAGATTATAACGAAACAAATAAATAGTATTTTCATTATTGAATTGATTTGAATCGAAAAAAATTTTAGAAAAGTAATGTTTTTATTATATAATTATGTTATTTAAAAATAAGCTACTGTGTTAATTAAGATAAAAAAATTATTGCTTGAGTGTAAGTTGGATAGGGATATTTGCAAGTTATTCAAAGAGACTAAATTCTCCAAGTGTGATTTGAAAGTAAAGATGAATGAGATTTAGGATTTTCATTCATCCTTTTCCAATCTATGCTCTATTCTTTTTAAGAATTCTTCCCATTCCCTTTCCTCTTCCATCATATACTCATTGTATTTTTCAAAGTCTTTTTCGGCCAGATCTGTTTTTCCAACTCTTTTATAATGCTTAGCACGTTCTAAGTATATGGTATAATAGTCAGGATGTTTTGATTGAAGTTTATTATAGATGTTTTCAGCTCTTTCTGCATATCCTGCCTTAGAGAGTCTAATTGCAATTTCCATAATGTATTCGCTATATGGTCCTTTGCTATAATCCCAATTCTGAAGCATAACATGTGTTCCTACCTTTATGGATTCGAATGCATTTCGATTGTCTCCCAGATCGAAATAGATTGCTGCAAGGACATGGAATGCTTTATCACATTCATAGTTATTCAATAGCTTGTTTGCATATTCGATTGCTTCATAATAGTTTCCTAAATAATAGGATGTTTCTGTAATTAAAAATAGTGCTGTCTTGTTCATTTCATCGATTTCCAATGACTCATTCAGATATTTATGAGCAAGGTCGAACTTTAGATTTTCAATGTAATTTTTAGCTATTGCAGTCTTCTTTTCCGCTGTAGAATACAGCCTGTCAGAGTTGAGGAGGTACTTCAATGAATCATAATGTCTTTTTAGTTCATGGTATGACATTCCAATTATATAATTGAAATGTGCAGATTCAAGATCCCTTTCAAAGATTCCCTTTTGTTTTTGCTCTTCAAAGGACTCTATTAGCTCATCGTATTTGCCAAGAGAGTATAAGCGAATCAGTACAGCAGACTTCATTGATGGAACTACATTGGCAAGCTCATTGTAATAGAACATGGAACGTTCGCTATCATCAATTTCATCATAGATTTCTGACATATGAAACAAGGCCAATGTGTTTTCAGGATTCAAGTCCAGCAGTTTGTCCCCGTATTCGATTGCATTTTCGTATTCTTCGAGTTCCCTATATACAATCAAATGATTCAAAAGGTATCTTTCCTTATTCTTGGTTTCCTTTAAGATTTCCAATGCCTTAGCTATTTCATTCATTTTTATATAGGTAAGCGCTATCATAAGAAAACCGCTGTCACTCACTCCGCCATTTTCCATACATTTGTTAAAAAGTTCGATTGATTTCTCATATTCCTTATTTTCGTAATAATCGCAAGCCAGATTTTCCTGGAATTCGATTAGATTCGGATTGATCTTTAGTATTTCCTTACAGACTTCTATGGATTTGTCTACATTGAATTCACATTCCACAGAGTTGTAGGATGCTATTAATCTGTCAAGTTTGCTTGACATAAATATCACCGTATAAAATTGATTTAACAAATTATTGTATTAGTAGTATATAAAGGTTTTGAATTAATGCCAAATAAAGAAGGATAAATAAAGGTTATTTTTATAAATAATTAACTATTTATGGTTATTTTTCTTTTTTATTAATTTATTTCCATTAATTTTATATATAAGGATTAATAAATTAGTTTTAATGAGTAGTGGATATCTCCACTACTTTTCCTG
>JAZNRM010000299.1:0-3581 GCA_045590695.1 Methanobrevibacter sp. | reverse complement strand
ATTAAATTATTAAAAGATAAATACATTATTAAGAAATAAAAAACTTAAAAAAGGAATAAAAATGTGGAACGATTTAGAGGAATTCATTCTTAAATTAGCTATTGAAAATAGCGAAAAAACAGGCAAAAAAACAAAGATAGTTGAAATTGGAGCAGGAAAATTCCAAACAATATCTAAAAACTTAAGTGAAAATGAAAACATTAACATCATAATGACAGATATTGATCCTTCAAATGAAAACATTATTGAAGATGACGTTTTCAATCCAAATATGAATATCTATAAAGATGCAGACATATTGTTTTCAATCAGACCTCCAGCAGAATTGCAGGAAGCAATTATGAAAATAAGGGATGAGGTTGATGCTACATTAATCATAAAGCCATTGTTCAATGAAGATTTGAATATGAAAACCAAAAAAATGAAGTTAAGAAATTATAATCGTGCCTCATTTTACATATACGAAAGATAAAAAGTATTACCCAAATTAAAATCTTAAATATTTAAATAAAATAAATTAAAGATATAAATTTACAAACTTATTATTTATATATAAATATAGATATAAATGTAAATATAATTGTAAATGTAAAGAATATCAAAATGATGAAATTTCATCAAAGAACTATTTTTAGCTAATTAGGAACTTGGGGATTATATTGATAGACGAAATATTAAAACAGTACACCACTCAAAAAGAAGGGCTAAGCAGTGCTGAGGCCAATGCTCGATTAAAGAAGTATGGCCCAAATAAACTAAAAGAGCAGAAGAAGAACAGCCCTTTAAAACTATTTTTATCCCAATTTTTGGATGTTTTAATATTCATGCTTATAATTGCAGCTATAGCAAGTTATATGATTGGAAATCATTTGGATGCAATTGTCATACTTGTAGTTGTGATAATTAACTCAATAATCGGTTTCGTTCAGGAATACCGTGCGGAAAATGCTATGGAAAAGCTTAAGAGCTTAGTCCATACAGATGCACATGTTAAAAGGGACAATAACCTTAAAAGGATTCCAAGCGAAAAACTTGTTCCTGGGGACATTGTAATACTTGAAGAGGGAGACAAAGTTCCTGCAGATTTGATTCTAATTGAAACATATGATTTGGGAGTTGATGAATCCTCCCTAACTGGAGAGTCCACTTTAGTTAAAAAAGATACAAATTATGAAAACATTGAAGATTTCTCAAACAAGATTAAGGATATTCAAAATTATTCAAAAGAGGAGAATATTCAATCTAAAATAGTATCCATGAATTCCAATGTACTTTTTGGAAAAGGAACTGGAGTTGTAATGGCTACTGGAATGGAAACAAACATAGGTAGAATTGCTACCATGATCCAAGAAGATGAAGAAGAAACTCCTTTAACTGTTAAAGTGGGTAAATTAGGTAAAAGAATTGGAATATTATCCATTATCGTTTGTATTTTTGTATTCTTTATAGACTTTTTCCAAGCTATGGATATTCTTGAAAGCTTCATGACTGCAGTTTCCCTAGCTGTAGCAGCTATTCCTGAAGGGCTTCCAGCTGTATTGACATTGACTTTAGCATTGGGAATGCAAAAGATGGCAAAATCCAATGCAATCGTCAAGAAATTGTCATCTGTAGAAACATTAGGATCCTGTACTTACATCTGTACAGATAAGACTGGAACTTTAACAGAAAATAAGATGACTGTTAGACAACAGTTCTTAACCAGTCAAGAGAATGGTGTATTAATTGCTGGCTTATGCAATGGAGTGAGATACGAAGATGATGAATTGATAGGAAACCCTACTGATTTGGCATCATACTACTTTGCACTTGATAATGATTTTGAAAAGCTTAAAGCAAATAGGAATTTTGAAAAAGAATTGGAAATACCTTTTGACAGCAATAGAAAAAGAATGACATTCATTTACAGTGAAGCTGATGAGGAAAACAATAAGGATTATTACATTTTAACAAAAGGAGCCCCTGAATTGATTTTAGACTTATCCGATAAAATCGATTTTAATGGACATATAAACAATTTCGACGATGACACCAAAAAGGAAATAATGCGTGAAATTGACAGAATGACAAGAATGTCCTTAAGGGTCATAGCTCTTGCTTACAATAAAATTGATACTGAAGAATATGAAAAGGTTTCAGATTTAGACAATAAGGAAATCGAAAAAGGAGATTCTGAAATTCATAGAACCTATTCCAAAAATAGGCATCATGGAGAGTCTTTTGAAAAAGATTTGATATTTGCAGGTCTTCTTGGAATCATGGATCCTCCAAGAGCAGAAGCTATTGACGCTATAGCAGATTGTCAAAAGGCAGGAATCAATGTAGTGATGATTACCGGAGACCACAAGGATACTGCTACCGCAATAGCTATGGAATTAGGCATTCTCCCTAGAGACTATTATATCCATGAAGAAAATTATAATAATTCAATCCTAACTGGTCAAGAACTGGAAGATTTAAGTGATGATGAATACAATGCAATTGCCAAGGACATCAAGGTTTATGCAAGAGTATATCCTGAACAGAAAAGAAGAATCATAGAAGTTCTCCAAAACCATGGGGAAATCGTATCAATGACCGGTGATGGTGTAAACGATGCACCTGCACTTAAAAAGGCTTCCATTGGAGTGGCTATGGGCAGTGGAACAGATGTTACAAAAGAATCTGCAGATATGATCATACAGGATGATAACTTTGCTACAATAGTCTCTTCAATAAGGGAAGGAAGAACAATTTTTGATAACATTAAAAGGTTTTTAAAATTCCAATTATCCACAAATATTGGAGCAATACTGACCATTACCATAGGATCATTATTGCCAATTCCAACTCCATTCACACCTATTCAATTATTATGGATCAATATTATAATGGATGGGCCACCAGCACAATCATTAGGTTTGGAAGGGCCTGAAAAGGACATAATGAGAAGACCTCCTGAGAAAGGAGAATTGATTAACAGAAAAACAATGATCAAGATAACAATTTCTGGAATTGTTATGGCAATCGGCACATTAGGACTATTCATTTATGAATTAAATAATGGGGTAGGAGATATAAAGACCAAGGCAATTACCGTTGCATTCACAGTATTCGTATTGTATCAGCTGTTCAATGCATTGAATTACAGGTCTAGCTCTAAAGATAGAAATATTACCCTTTGGCTGTCTCTTGTTGGATCATTCATATTGCAGGTCCTTGTTATTTATGTTCCATTCCTTCAAACAATATTCAAAACCTGTGCAATTGGATTGTTTGATTGGATTTTGATCATAATTATTTCAGCAATAATTTTAGTAACAGATAAAATTGCTAATCGTATTGTAGATGGATACATTTAAACTGATTCATTAAACGTAATGTGAAAAATTTAAAAAAATTATAAATAGTATATTAACAAAAATAGTATTAAATAAAATTATAATTATTAAATTAATTATTGATTTTTTTAGGAGGAATATTATGAATTTAGTAGCAGACATTATTAACGGACTTTCATCAATGACCATTGTTATGATCATAGGTTTCATTATTGTTGTTGCATTAATGACTGTCATAGCAAAAAAAGTTTAAGAAATTTA
>JAZNRM010000298.1:0-3331 GCA_045590695.1 Methanobrevibacter sp. | reverse complement strand
TTACAATTCGATTTATGATATTTAACAATTTATGCTTAACAATTTATTGATATTTAAAAACTAAAAGGAGGTAAAATATGGCTGAACATAGTATTATAAGAAAGCTTATTTCATTAGTTACAAAACATGAAATCATAAGCATAGGTACTAAATACTTCCCTACAACTCCATTGGAAACAGAATATGTGGACATGTTCAATTACACTCAAACCATGCTGATGGAGATTGATAAGGCACATATCACAACAGAAAGTATTTTTACCAACTTGGTTAGAGATGTTGGCCGTGAAAACATTCCAGAGAATCATAGCTTTTATGAATTACTTCCTGCACAAGACAAGGTTGAGGAATATGCTCTTGTAAGCAATATCATTATGGGTAGTGACCGTTACATGTATGTAGAGCTTTCTGAACCTTCTTACATTATTAATCTTTTCACTGATATTATTTTAAGAGAAAATGGAGAAATTATCGAAAGAAGCGAAACTGAAATCGTTTCAAGATTGATGTCCAAAAACGATGCAATCAGAGTGGCTATAAGATTGGTGGGCATTGGTTTGGATAATGGAATCAGAGTGAGGGCTGCTGCCGGTATGACTGGTGCTGCAGCTATTGAAAGGTCCATTAAGTTCAATAAGGAAGTTGGAGATTCCCCAGGTGTTGCATTCACTAAATTAGGCGGTGAATATGCACTTGTATTGGACACTCCATTCAAATTGGCGGAATCCGAACCTCCAGAGTTCCAGCAATACCTCTTCATTGATATAGTGGACTCTACAAATTTCATTTCTAAATATGGAAGAAACAAGCTTGTTGAATTGATGACAAGCGTTAAGGAGTTCATGGAAGATTGCGAAGGTCAAATCGAAGGATACCGTGAAGGTGGAGATGACTTGATTGCAAAATTCCCAAGTAAGGATGTAGCTATTCGTGCAGGTCTTGACTGTGCTTGGTTTATCTTGAACAATGGTGCAAAAGTCAAGATTGGAATCGGCAGAAGTAGAAGAGAAGCAGGTGAACGTGCAAGCATTGCAGAAAGCATTCACGGATTCGGTGCATTGTCCTTAGTCATTTTCGATTTGGCTAATGGTTTGTATGGATATTACATTCCATCAGACTTCACAAGAACATTGTGTGAATTCCTAACCAATAAGAAAGGCAAGCTAATCACTGCATTCATTGTAATGTTCGTTGCATCATATTTGCTTGCAGTAATGGGCATGGGCATTTATGGACTTTTAATTGTTCTAGTGCTTGTGGCTTACTATACACTTAGGTGAAATTTAATCTAATTATTATTCAGTTGAAATTTGAAATCATTGGTCTTAGTAAAGGCCTGAAATATGTAATTTGTGGTGAAATTAATGGCAATCGGAAGAAGATCTAGGAATTCTAGAAAAGAGCAAAACAAGAATGTATTGAAAACTAGAACTCCTAACAATTCTAGAAACTCCAGAGGCTCAAGACAGTCAGGTAGAGCTAGTCCAAGACAGTCTGGTAGAGCTAGGCAATCCAATAATTCATTAAGCTCTATTTGGTCTAAGAGTTCTATGCCAAAGAAACCTAGAAGCCCTAGGCAAATACTCGTATTGATAATAATCCTAATCGCTTTCATTTGCGGTTTGGCTTTAGGAATTTCAATGATTATGGGTATTGGCAGTGAACCAAGTCCTGGAGAAGTGCAGTATATGAATGTAACTGACAATATTACTATCTATGAAAACAGCAGTTATGACTTGCATGATGAAAACGGCACTCAGATTTCATATTATGATTTCCATGAAAATGTTACCGAAGGCCAGGATATCGATGCATTCAATGCTTCGAATACGACTAGTATTTATTAATTAGAGAGTTCTTTCTCTATTTTTTTCTAATTTTTTTATTTTTTTAATTTTTTAAAATTTTAAATTATTAACCATATATTATTTTTTATATAATTCCAAAGGAGATACCATGTCTAAGATTAACATTATTGAAGGAGGAATATGTGCTGTAGACGGCGTTAGAGCAGCAGGGAGCCGTGAAGGCAAATACGGCCTTACAGTTATTGAATCAAAGGATAGCGCTGCTTCTGCAGTTTTCACATCAAACAAGGTTGTGGCTGCACCTATCATTCACACCAAGGAAATGATCAAAGGAGGAAAAATATCCTTGGTTGTTGTAAACAGTGGAAATGCAAACTGCTTTACAGGTCAAGATGGAATAGATGATTGTGATAGGACCATTGCATTCGCATCTAAAATCACCAATATCCCATCAAGTGAAATAGCTACTGCATCAACTGGTGTAATAGGCAGAAAAATGCCTATGGACATTATTTTGCCTTTGGTTGAAGAGTCAATTTCCAAATTGGAACACAGTGCAGAAAGCTCAACAGATGCTGCAAAGTCCATAATGACCACTGACACTTATCATAAGGAGTTTGCTGTAGAGACTGAAATTGGTGGCGAAAAGGTAAGAATCGGTGGAATTACCAAAGGTGTGGGAATGATTGCACCTAATATGGGAACCATGCTATGTTTCTTGGCAACTGATGCTGTAATCTCCTCTGAAATGATTAATAAGGCATTGAAATCTGCTGTAAAGAGAAGCTTCAACATGATTGTCGTTGATGGAGACCAAAGTACAAATGACACTGCAATATTGATGGCTAATGGAAAGTCTGGTGTTGAAGTTACTAAAGACGGTGAAATCAATGAAGACTTCCAGGAAGCTTTGGATTTCATCTGCATAAGCTTGGCTAAAATGATGGCTCGTGACGGTGAAGGGGCAACCAAGTTCATTGAATGCAAGGTCAATGGTGCTAAGGATGAAAATGATGCAATATTGGCATCCAAGTCTGTAATCAGTTCTTCACTTGTAAAATCAGCTATCTTTGGTGGAGACCCTAACTGGGGAAGAATCGTAGCTGCTGTAGGATACTCTGGCTGTGAAATGAATCAGGACATGATTTCCGTTTCTGTAAATTCAGATGATGGCAAGGAAGCCATTCTAGTTGATAAGGGCAAAATCCTTGCATTTGATGGAACAGATGAACTCAATTCAGCAGAAGAGATTATGAAGGAAAAGACAGTGAACATAGTTGTTGATTTGTATCAAGGCGATGCAAGTGCAACCGCTTGGGGTTGTGACCTTACATATGATTATGTAAAGATCAATGCTGAGTATACAACATAAGTTTTTTCCATTTTCACTTTTCTCTTTTTTTTAAATTTTTTACTATTTTTTCCATTATTCTTTTATTATTTTTTAATTATTTTTAAAATTTCATCATGATTTTTTCAAAATATCATATATTCTATTCTTAAATCTCATTTATAGGATTTTT
>JAZNRM010000297.1:0-19981 GCA_045590695.1 Methanobrevibacter sp. | reverse complement strand
ATTAAATTAAAAAAATAAACTCAAATCAAAGTTAAAATAATAAATAATTAGTTTTAAACTAATATTTGGCCATTCTAAATTTGGATAATTTATCTAGAACTACGAATTTTAAGCAGGAGGAAAAACACAAGTATGCTCCTGACTAAAGACAGGAGGTGGTTCTATGATGGATGAAATTTTAAAACTACTACGTGCCGTTAGTTTAATAAATAGAATTCATATTACCTTTTGTATAAAAATTAATTAATTTGTAAAAATTTTTAAATACTGAGTAATTTAAATTTTCCATTTTTAGTTTTGCCTTAGAAATTTCTAGAGATAAAAATATTTAAATATTTAAAAAAACTATATTTAATTAAATACTTGTGTGTCAATCTCATTTGAGATTGATTTTTCCTGCTAGTGGAGATTTATCTCCACTTTTTTTATCTTGTAAAAAATAGTTCGTATGAAATGAAATAATTTATGTAAAAACTTGTTTTAAAAAAATAAAAAAGGAGTTTTAAAGCTTTTGAGTGTTTAGAACCAACTTCAATAAGGATTTTTTCAAGACTTCTCTCTCATTTTCATCGATTCCATCCATTACAGTATCTTCCCAGTAATCGATGTACTTTAATATCTTATCAGTTCTTTTTATGCCTTTATCAGTTAATTTAACTAATTTTCTACGTCTATTGGATGGATCTTCTATTCTTTTAATAAGACCAGCCAATTCAAAACGCCTTAGAAGCTTTGCAGTGTAACCATCACTGACCTTGAATAGATTCACCAATTCCTTTTGAGTTCCTTCAGTGGAAAACCTTATTCTGAGTAAAAAAGGAAGTTCAACTAAACTGATGTCTTCATCTACAAATTCCTCATCAATGTAATTTCTAAAGCTTCCCACCAATTCCTCTACAAAGTGATAAATTCTAATGTCTTCAGGATTTTCATTAATAAACTGATTAGGCAATTCCATATTTACACCAATTCTAAAACACTATAGTTTTTCTCTTTATATAAACTATATTTTTCAATCTATTTAAATATTTTCATTAGATAACTGTTTCCTTAGGAAAGATTTATATATTATATCATATATAATATCTTTAAAAATATATGAAAATTCAAGATAATATTATAATCTAATTAAATAGGTGACAATTATGAGCGATGTTATGTTTGGATTTGGAGCTATGAGATTGGATTTGGAAGATGAAAACAATCCAAGTTCCATAAATTACGATGATGTTACAGAGATGATTGACTATTATATGGATCAAGGTTTCAACTACTTTGACACCTCTTATGCATACCACAATGGTGCTTCTGAAGCTGCCTTAAAGATTGGACTTGTGGAAAGATATCCAAGAGAATCATTTAAGATAGCTGATAAGATACCTACATGGGCTTTAACTAGCGAAGAGGATAATCAAAAATTTGTAGATATCATGCTTGAAAGATTAGGAACAGATTTCTTTGATGTATTGCTAATCCACAACATCAATGAAGCATTCCTTCAAATAGCTGAAAACTGCAACAGCTTCGATTACATTAAGAAAATGAAAGAGGAAGGAATAGCTAAGAAAATAGGTATCAGTTACCATGACAGGGCGGATCTTCTTGAAGAAATCCTTGAAAAATACGGCGATGCAATAGATGTAGTGCAACTTCAATTAAACTATCTCGATTGGGAAAGCAAACTTACCGAATCCAGAAAGAATTATGAAATCTGTGAAAAATTCGGCAAGGATTTAATTGTAATGGAACCAATAAAAGGTGGAACTCTCTACAATTTGCCTGACGACATTAAAGAAAAATTCGAAAAAGAAGGCATGACACTGGTTGAAGCGGCCTTAAGATTTGCAGGAAGCCATGAAAACGTAAAAGTGGTTTTAAGTGGTGTAGGAAACATCGAGCAGATGAAAGAGAACTGTGAAGTATTCAAGCCATTTGAACCTATGAGCGAAGAGGAAGAGAAGTTCGTGCTTGAAATGGCAAATGAAATCAAGGAACTCATTGCAATAGACTGCAGTTACTGTGGATATTGCCTAAAGGAATGTCCAGCAGGAATCCCTATACCTGATTTCTTTGAATTGTACAACAGTGAAAAGATGTATTCACTTCCTTCATTGCATGCAATCTATGGAACAACTGCAGCTGCAAATGCACCGGCATCTGCATGCACTGAATGTGAATCCTGCATGGCAATCTGTACCCAAAAACTAGACATTCCAACACTTCTAAAAGATGTTGTAGATACATTTGAATAATTCTAATAATATAATGAATAAATTTTTTCAATTAATAAAGATGGTGATAAAATGAAAACTTTAGTAACTTATTTCTCAGCAAGCGGAGTAACCAAAAGAGTGGCAGAAAAAGTGGCAAATGCACTTGATGCAGACATCTTTGAGATTGCTCCTGAAACCCCATATACCGCAGCAGACTTGGATTATATGGACAAGGCAAGCAGATCAACTATTGAAATGAATGACAAGTCATTCAGACCTCCAATCAAGGAAACAATTGATGTTGCTGAATATGATACTATTCTCATCGGTTTTCCAGTATGGTGGTATACAGCACCTACAATAATCAACACTTTCATTGAAAGCATTGACATAGCTGGAAAAACTGCAATAGCTTTCTGTACCTCTGGTGGAACTGGAATCAGCGGTTGTGAAAACGACTTGAAGAACGCTTATCCAGAAGCTAATTGGAAGCCAGGAAGAAGATTATACGGTAGAGAATCTGATGATGAAATTATCAATTGGGTAAATGAATAAATATTCTAAATGAAAATGAATAAAAAATTATTCATTTTCTTTTTTTATAAACCCAGAAATAGTTCGTAAAATATAAAATAAATTTAAGAATTAAAAAAATAATAGGAATAGAAAAATTGTCTATTCCTCAGCTTCAGCCTCTCTTAACTCTTTCATTTCCGCAATAGCTCTTTTTGCCTCACTTAAGATATGGCCTTCATCCACAGTGAGAAGCTTTCTGTTTTCCATCAATATTTTTCCATTACAGATAGTGGTGTCAACATTGGATCCATTTGCTGAATATACAAGATTGGATGAAATCGCATTGCTCATTGGAGTCATGTTAGGATGATTAGTGTCAACAAGAATAAGATCCGCTTTCTTGCCAACTTCAACTGAACCTGCATCAATGCCTAATGCATTTGCACCATTATAGGTTGCCATGTTTATCACTTCATCAGCAGTAGCCAATTTAGGATTAAGTGTTGAAACCTTTTGAAGAAGTGCTGCAAACTTCATCTCATCGAACATGTCAAGATTGTTGTTGCTTGATGCACCATCAGTACCTAATCCAACACAAATATTTTGCTTGAGTAGTTCACCTATAGGTGCTGCACCTGATGCAAGTTTCATGTTACTGCATGGGTTGTGAGATACCTTGACATCATACTTTTTAATCAAATCTATCTCATTTTGGTCTAACCATACACCATGAGCAGCAACAATATCACTATTCAATATGCCGATGTCATTTAAATACTCAAACGGTCTTTTATTTTGATGGTTTTCCTTACAGTCATTAATTTCCTTCATTGTCTCATTCATATGAATGTGGATACCAACTTGGTACTTATCAGCTTCCTTTCTAACCCTCTCTAGAAGCTC
Source organism: Methanobrevibacter sp. (assembly GCA_045590695.1). Lineage (GTDB taxonomy): Archaea > Methanobacteriota > Methanobacteria > Methanobacteriales > Methanobacteriaceae > Methanobrevibacter. The sequence continues at coordinate 16,349 of JAZNRM010000297.1, read as the reverse complement.
ACTTGAAGTGGTATAAATTGAGTGTGGACCAAACATTGTAGTGATTCTTCCATCTGCAGTATTGTTGTGATTTTTTATGAGTGCAATGTTTTCCTTGAATTCATTTTCACGTTTTTCCTCAATGCCGAAATCAATCATACCATATGACAAGACTGCCCTCATACCTATTTCCTCTACAGCTTGGGCAACTCCATCCATATAGAAGTACATGTCTGAAAATGTGGTGGTACCGCTCTTGATCATTTCGCACGCACCAAGAAGTGCACCAATGTAACAGTATTCCCTGCTTAGGTGTGCTTCCATAGGCCAGATGTGATCATTAAGCCAAGTGTCCAATTCCAAGTCATCAGCTATTCCACGTAAAAGTGACATTGAAATGTGAGTGTGAGTGTTGACAAGCCCTGGCATCAATATCTTATCAGTAGCATCAATAATCTTTTCTGCATTTGATTCATCGATTGCACTTCCTATTTCTGCAATCTTGTCTTCAACTATTAACACATCTGCAGATTTCTCTTCTGTTTTTCCATTTCCCAATGGATTTAAAATAGTTGCATTTTTGATTAATATATTTTGACTTTCCATTAAAACACCTTTTATCGAATAAAAGTAATATTAGATTTTAATTTGTTTATCTTTTAAAATTTAATGTAATATGATATTATTATATAACATATTATAAAAAAATATTTTCATTTATTAATTCATAATTTTGTTTGAATTATTTTATATGTTACGAATTAATTTTCATTTTAAAAAAATAAAATAAGATAACTTTTAGCTATCTTATTTTTTAATTAGTGTTTTAATATTGTTTTAATATTTTTCATTAATTGTTTTATTTCACCTATTTATTTTATAACTACCTTGGAAGTCCTTTTACTTGCCTTATAGTACTTGTCTCCAGCAAATTTTACAGTTACCTTATAGGTTTTCTTCTTGGAAAGCTTTATTTTAACTGTTGCAATACCTTTCTTATTAGTTTTTGCGGTGTACTTTTTCTTATTGATGATGAAAACAATCTTTCTGCCTTTGATGACTTTCTTGCCATTTTTCAAGGTTGCAGTAAGTTTTTTAACCTTTTTCTTAGCTTTGAAAGTCTTCTTGGCAATGTACAATTTGGTAGCTTTTTTAACTATAGGCCTTTTTATTGTTATTTTCTTGCTTAATGAGCTGTCCTTATAGTAATCATCACTGAATGTTATTTTCACAATGTAATTTCCATTGCTCAATTTTGAAAGCCCAGTCAACTTAGCCTCACCATTTGCATTTGTAGTGGCGGTTTTTGTCAATACCACCTTATTGTTTAAGATTACAACGAATTTTATTGCTTTCTTTGCAAGTGCCTTGTAATTGTCATCTATCAAGACAACATTGAATTCATCATTTTTTATCACAGTGTTTTCAACTATGATATGAGGGCTGTTCCTTTTTGTCACATTCACAGTGAATGTTGCATTTGATGCTTTGTAATAGCTGTCCCCATTGAATAAAGCCATGAACATGTAATTTCCTTCTGCAAGATTTAAGATAAATTTAGCTGTTCCATTTTCATCCAAAACTAATTTTACAGGAGATAAGTTTACATTGTTGCTGCTTTCAATCAATGAAAAAGTGATTTCCTTATCCATTACAGGATTTAGATTTTGATCTGCTAAAGAGATTAGCACCCAATCATTGGATTTAGACAGTACAGTCTTGTTTTCAATACCCATGAATTTGGTGTTTCCTTCATAGTACAGGTTCAAGAAATTTGTATTTGAAATGTTGCTTGGCTTGAATCCTGAATAATCGAAATTGAATGAAATAGGAAGAATCTCTTTTGCTTGAGAAAGGGATATGCTTAATTTAAGTACGCTGGATTCACCTTCACCTAAAGAACCTAGATGCCATACTTTAGTGTCTTGATTAAATGATCCTTTAATGATTTGGAAACTTTTAATGGTTATTGAACTGTCCAAGTCTATGCTGACATTAAGGTCATTTACATCATCACCTTCATTGGATACGGTAATTACAAGGTCAATCAAGTCACCTACATTGTAAGTGGTGCTGTTTGACTTTATGTGAAGGTAAACATCACTGACACCTGATGTGTAAGCCTTTAGACATACATTTGCTTCCTTCAAGTCATAGTCATGAGCATATTGGTAGAACTTGATCAGTTTCAAGCCATCTTCATAGAGATTCTTGTAGTCCACCAAGTCAATCCAATTTATTCCATCCATACTGATAAATGATTCATTAGGGTTTGCGCTTGCTCCACTGCTGTATCCTTCCCTTTTTGATTCAATGGCTATTGGATAGAATGAATCAGGAGTGGTCAATTTGACGGCTATATTGAAGATGTCATTTTTAGCAAGCTCTACATATTCGTTCAATTTGATTGTATGATAACCTGCACCTTTGATGGATCCTTCCTGAATTATTTTGCTTATTCCATTTACTGTAATGTTTACCAAGTATTCACTGTCTCCAAAGGTGTATAATCCGAATGCTGTCAATGGATTGTTGTTTTTAGCTAGGAATTGGTTTGCAATCCATGCGGTGTGTGAATTGAATCCCAATGATTCAAATGTATTTCCAAGAGTGTCATATTGGTAAATGTTTTTGTAGTTTGTTATGTTTTCCACATTTGCAATTGCCATAGCGGAAATTGTATCAAGGCCGAATCCTGCAAATGCCTTGTCATAGTAGGATATGTACCAGTAACCGTCATAGCCATGGTCTGTTCCCCAACTGTTCTTAATTATGAACGCTCCATCACCAGGAGGGGTTATTGCAAAATTTTCCTTTTTGTAATTGTCATCCCAACCAATGAGAGTTACTGCATGGTTAGATGTATCAATGACATCATGATAATAGTCCGGTTCGTATTGGAATGAATCGTCTGCCTGCATTGAAGTGTACAATGCTCCATAAGTCATGATAGCATACTTGATTTGGTCCAAATCCTTATAGCTTAGACGCACCGGAATCAAGAGAACATCCTGCACATGCTTTGTTAGATTCAATTTGGTTGGAGAGCTTGTATCCCAATCGCTGAATGGGTCATCACTCTCTTCTACAGGTCCGCTCCATCGCAAGAGATATGCAAGGGACATGTAATAGTTTCCTCCATCTCTCCAATCGGTACCGTTCAATCCATAGAGCCCCATCAGGTTTTTCATATTGTTTTCAGATAGGTCATATGAAATGTTTTCATATTTCAATAGATAGGATTCAAGAGCAGCAATTGTTGTAAATGCCCAACAGGAACCTGAACCTCCTTGGTCACGAACAGGAGTGACCAATCCGTAATCCCTTAGGTCATATGCTGAAGGGAGATCAGTAATCAATTCATCATCAAATGCCTTTGATACAATTATCTGGTCTTCAAGGCAGAACAATAGGTCAGTCTGTACGGTTTTTACATGATTGTCATTGAAATTGACATTTGCCATGTTTACAATACCATTTAGGTTAAAGAATGTTCCATTCTCATCGCTAATTCCATTTGCATGATTGCTGGAGATTGTAGTGTTGTGGATTTCGAGAACATTTGCCTTGTTTGATATTGCAGAACCGAAGGTGTAATTTCCATTGAGTGTGTTGCCCCCTATTGTAGAGTTTATTATGAATACATTGTGGCTTGCCCAATTGCATATTCCACCACCCATGGAATAGCTGGAATTGACTGTATTGTTAGCTATTGTTGTGTTGTAGATAACAAGGATTCCGCTATAGTCATAGATAGCTCCACCGCTACCATAGGTTCCATTTACAGAGTTGTTTACGAATTGAGAGTTCAATATGGTCATTTCTCCCATATCATTAATTATTGCACCTGCATAAGCATCTGAGCTTCCATTTGCAGTATTTCCTTCAAATACTGAATTGTAGATTCTAACGAATCCCTTATCGTTGTATATTGCTCCACCGCTTGCAGGATATGTTTTCTGTTCATAGTAGTAGACATAGTCCTTTGCAGAGTTGTTTTTAAACCTGGTATAAACGAAGTTTACAGCACTTTGGTTTATGTAAACCGCTCCTCCATAGTAGGAATTTCCCCTTGTAAATGTTATGTTTACAAAGTTTACAAGCGGACTTATAGCATAATAGGCAAGTGGAGGGGAGATGAAGAATATTCCATTGTTGTATCTGTTTGCCTCACCATCGATGATTGTATTCAATGTGCTTTGGCCTATCAGATTAAGGTTTTTGGTAATTGTCATTCGTCCTGAAACTGTATAGGTTCCATCTGCCAAAAAGATGTTTGTTTTGGAGTTAGTGTCATTTATGAAATAATTGTAAGCACTGGAAATTGTTTTAAATGGGTTTGATTGGGTCCCTAACTCCTCATCGCCAACATAGCTTGAGTTTACAAAGATAGTGTTTGAATCGGATATGTTGAAGTCGTATGTAAGCATTTCAGACTTTAGGTTGATGTAGTCTGAATATTCTGTGTATATGTCCCCTTGATTCTGGGAATTGCTTTCATCGAGAATCTCATCATCAATATTTCCAAGATCATTCTCATTTGAATTAGGTCCTGAATTTGATTTTAGATCATCATTTTCATCTATTTCAATTGCATCAACTGTTTCATCATCGATTGAATCAGTGATTTCATTTATTTCAGTGCTTGTTTGGAAATTGATTTCATTATTATCATTTATAATAGCTATTGAATCATCTGCAAAGCTTGCAGGAATCATCAATAATAGAAAGATAATCAATGAAATCAATAAACAGTGCTTAATTTTCATGATTTAACCCCAATCTAATATTTTTTTAATTTTTTAAATTATTCTTATTTTTTTAAATATTTTGTATTTGCTTTTTTAAATCTTTATTTTCAAAATTCTATTTTATCACAACTTTCCCTTTTTTGCTGATTTTCTTAAAGGTATTGTCTCCTGCAAATTTAACTGTAAACTTGTAGGTTTTCCTTTTGGATAGTTTTACTTTAACTTTTGCAATTCCTTTTGCATTGGTTTTTGCAGTATATTTTTTGCCGTTTACAGTAAAAGTCAACTTTTTGCCTTTAATGGCTTTCTTGTTAGTTGCTTTAAGGGTAGCATACAAGTATTTGGTTTTCTTGCTTGCCTTGTATGTTTTCTTGGTAACTGTCAATTTGACTTTTTGTGGGTTGACTTTGATTTTAGCGATAATAAAGCTTCCATTGTACTTTTCATCCCCAAGGAATGAAACAACAACAGGATAAGTTCCCTTTTTGCTAAGTGCAACCTTAACGCTTGCTACACCTTTAGCATTGGTAGTGCGTTTGTAGATCTTGCCCTTGAAGGAGATCAATACTTGTTTGTTTGCTAAAACATTTCCTTTACTGTCTTTTAATGTAATTGAGAATGTTTTTCCAGCATTCTTGCCATTGATTTTGGTATTTACGGTAGTGGTTTTCATGTCTTTCTTTACAATGCTTGTAGCCACTTTAGCGGTTGAAGCTCCGCTACCGGAACCATTGGTATCTACATTTCCTCCTTGAGAAATGCTTATTCCTGATTCACCAGCAATAGAAGTGACATTGAATTCAAACTGTTTAACTCCATCGAAAGAACTTACATTCTCTATATTGATAGGATTGTTGGTAGCAAGAAGACCTCTTTCGGAATTGATTACAAGGAGATTTACAGATTCTCCTACAACATTTTCATTAAGCTTATCTACCTCTATTCCAATGATATTGATAGCTGGAATCTCTATTTCCAATGGATTAGTGGAATTCTTGGCGTTCACTAAAAATATAATGTCACCATTATCCACCAAAAAGGTGATATTTGAAATATTGAATGAATCTACATCGAAATTGTTTTTATCAACGATGAATATTGGATTTCCACCTGCAGACTTGATGACTGTAGCATCATTTCCAATGATTGTCAAATTCTTGTTGGTGATTATATTGGAGATTCCTTCACAATTGCAGTTTGTCAAGTCAATTGTATCTCCATCATCTGCATTGTCAATGATCTTTTGAAGCTTTTCTGCACTTATATTGGATATGATTGAATTTGTATTGAATGTTAAGGTTTGATTGTCAATTCTTAATGTTATGAGGTTTTCCTTAGTGGAAGAACTTAATAGAACGCTTGCAATGTTGTTTTCCAAGATTCCATTGGATTGGTTCAAATCGCCATTGCTTGATGTAATAGTGAACTCTCTATTAAATGGATAGTAATTTTCATTTTCTATCAAGGTTCCATCATTGTACTTGTTCATTAAAACCTTAATGTCATAATAGTTTAATTTTTTATCAAAGTCAACTATATTGAATTCATTTGCCAAATCACTTTCAAGATTGTCCAATAGCTCTACTGACAAGTCTAGAACCACCCATCTGTTTATTGTGATTTTATCTAATTTTGGAGCGCTGTTTGATCCCCACCAATTATCCTCCAAATAGATTCTTCCTCCATTTGGATAGTAAACTGTAGTGTCCTTATAGATTGACATACCCTTTTCGGTATCCTTATTGTTGAAAATGAATGAGTTGTTGATGTTCAAGTCAACGTTTCTATCAAGAATAGCTCCTCCGCCACGGGTATTGATAGCTGTGTTGTTTGCAAATAGGCTGTTTTTGATTATCACATTTCCTACTCTGCCATCGGTTTTGCCTATGAGGTTGATTGCTCCTCCTCCATAGTTGGAAACTGTACCTGTAGCAGTGTTCTTTATGAAGCTTACATTGTTCATTAGGAAATTGCCTTCGCTGTTTTGCATGAAGATTGCTCCTCCAGACAATGCCTTGTTGTTTATGAATAAGGTGTTTTCAATTGACTTGAAACCATCTGCATACTGCATATAGATAGCTCCTCCACCAAAGGTATTTCCTTTAGCTGTATTGTCCCTGAATTCACAGCCGGAAATGTTTAAGCTTGGAGGATATGATAAACTGGTGTAATAGCCGTCACAATAGATCACTCCACCGTTTCCTCCACTGTCAGTAGGAATGACCTGATTGTTTGAAAAGATTGAATTTGCTATATTCAAATTTCCTACAGAGTAGATCACTCCACCATTTCCATTCTTTACAATGCATCCTGAAACATCAAGGTTTTCGATAGTCAGATTGCCCATGTTTGTAAATGCACCACCGGATGCCCCTGTATTTACAGCATCTATTATCTTTAGGTTCCTTATGGTCAAATTGGAATTGTAAATGGAAAACATTCCACCAGTATATCCTACACCATCAAAGATAGTCTTGTCGATTCCAGCACCTTCAATTGTCAAGTAGGTATCATCCACGTCAATGCCGAAAACGACATAATTTCCTTCAGCAACAGAAACCTTGTGAGGTCCGTTTTCCGCGGTTGCCAATTGAATAGCTCTCTCAACGGTATTTACAGGATTGTCTTGAGAGCCGTCATTGTCATCATTTCCATCCTTGGAAACGTATATTGAATCTGAATCAACATTCAGCAAATTGGAACTAGACCCAGAAGATAAATCCTCTTCCAAATCAAATCCTAAGCCATCATCAGATATTGTTTCCTCCCCAGTATCAGATATTGAGGAATCCACACTCAAATCAGAGACACTGTCTTCAACGATGTCTGTTGAATCAGCTGCACTGACTGAATTGAATCCTAAAATTATCATAAGCAATAGCAATGATAATAGTAAAAATCTTTTATTCAATTTCAAAATTACACCTCATTAAACATTCATAAATTAATCATATCAAATTAAATTTTAAAATTCAAGCCAATGAACTAAAATTTTAAAATTCAATTAAATAATCGAAGAATATAGATTTGTCTTTAAAATTTCTTTTTAAAAAAATAAAATATAAGAATAGATAAAATAGCTTAAAAACTATTATCTATCCTTTTTTCAAATTGTCTATTTTATTTTGACTTTTCCTTTTTTGCTGATTTTCTTAAAGGTGTTGTCTCCTAAGAATTTTACAGTGAACTTGTAAGTTTTCTTTTTAGATAACTTGACTTTCACTTTTGCAATTCCTTTTTTATTGGTTTTTGCAGTGTATTTCTTCTTATTTATAATGAAGACAAGCTTTTTACCTTTAATGGCTTTCTTGTTGGTAGCCTTAAGGGTAGCATACAAGTATTTGGTTTTCTTGCTTCTTTTGTATGTTTTCTTAGCTACGGTCAATTTAACTTTTTGTGGGTTAACTTTGATCTTAGCTACAACAAAGCTTCCGTTGTATTTTTCATCTCCAAGGAATGAAACAACAACAGGATAGGTTCCTTTCTTAGCAAGTGCAATCTTAATGGTTGCAACACCTTTAGCATTGGTGGTGCGTTTGTAAATCTTGCCGTTGAAGGAAATCAATACTTGTTTGTTTGCTAAAACATTTCCATTGCTGTCCTTTAAGGTAATGGAATAGTTTTTACCAGCTTTCTTACCATTGATTTTGGTATTGACGGTAGTGGTTTTCATAGCTTTTGCTACAATGGTTGTAGCTACCTTAGCGGTAGAACCTCCACTTGAGCCATTGGTATTGATGTTACCACCAGTTGGAATGTTGATTCCAGATCCATTGTTCAATCCTGCTATTTCAAAGTCAAATGCTTTTGCACCTTCAGGCAAGTTGTTGTCTGCGATGTTTATTGGGTTGGAAGGAGCGAGAACAGCTCTTTCTGATTCAAGTTCGAATAATGTTACAGAACTTGCAACAACATCATCACTTGCTGGAGTTACAGTGTTGTTTGTAAGTTCAATAGCTGGGTTTACAATAGACAAGTCATCAGTTCCGTTAGTTGCAGTAGCTTTTACAAGCACGTCACCATTGTTTGCAATGAATTCAACGCCACTGATGCTTACATTGCTTACATTGGATGCAATGTTGAATACAGGTTCTCCATTGCCTGCACTAGCAATTGTCACATTGTTAGCTACAATGCTGATGTCTTTAGTGATGTTGATTCCGGAAATGTCTGCAAATTCCATATTGCTTAAGTTCAATACTCCGCCAGCAGGGGTTTCATCAATAAGTTTTTGAAGATCTTCAGCTGTTTTAGGAGCTTCCTTAACAGTTAGTTTTGCAGTTGCACTTGCAGGATTATATCCAGTGTCACCAGCAAAGCTGATTTCAAGGTCATAAGTTCCTAAAGGAACAGAGCTTAAGTCAATAGCAGCAATACCTGATTCATCAGTGATTCCGGTTAAAGTGATTTCATCATTCACTTTGACAGTGATTGCTTTTCCTGAAACAGGTGCGCCCTCACTAAGCAAAGTAACTTCTAAGCTACCTTCACCGAAGTTAACTGTGATTTCACTAGCGACATCTAAAACTGTATCCTTAGGTGTTACAGCATTGAATTCAAGCCCTACCAATGCATTGGAAGATGCTACATTAATGCTGTTTTGTCCTTCTACAGCAGTGTAAGTGGATTGAGCCACTAAACCAACAGTTTCCACAGACATTTTGTCAAAGCTGCCAGTTTCTGATGCGAAGTCTACAGTTAATTCCTGAGCCAATTTGGTGTCAAGCTCTTTGATTTCGCTTGTAGTGCTGTCAAGATAGTGGTTGAAGTCTACAGCGATAGGGATTTGAGCACCGGTTTGGACATTGGAAGTGTCTGCAACTACATTCATAACAATCCAGTTGGATACATCCACTTCAGCACAATCGACTTCATCATAGTAGTCGTCTTCGTAGGTACCAGATCCGGTTAAGGATTTAGGATTGTCATTTGTTCCCCACCAGTTGTATTGAGCGTTCACTACATTGTCTTCACCATCGTTGTAGATGAGTTTACCGGTAGTGTTGGTGAGTAAGATACAGTAGTTTACAGTTGCCTTGTTGCCGTTGTAGATTGCATCACCGTCATAGCCAGTTCCAGCGGAGTTGTTGATGAACTCAGATCTGGTGATGGTTGCATCTCCACGGAATCCTATGTAAATAGCTCCACCATCTCTGTATGCATTGTTGTTGATGAATACTGATTCGGTTACATCCAATTTGTTGGAAGCGCGAATAGCTCCACCGTAGGATACAGTGTTAGTGTTGTTGATGAATTCAGAGCCTTTTACAGTGATGTTAGCATCAGAACTGCCTATTACAATACCTTGTCTTGCCTTGTTGTTATAGAATTTGGAATTTTCTATAATTACATTAGATTTACCGCTTGAGACATATACAATTCCATAATCAGAAGTGGATGCAGTGACTTCATTATCCTTGAATAGGGTATTGTTGATGATGATTGTTGCATCACCGGAAGTTTGAATCACATCTCCACCATTGTGGCCGGAAATTTCACTGTCCTTAATGGTCAAGTTGCCGTAGGTAGTGATTAGGTCTCCAGCTCCAGGGTTGTTGATTATGGTTACATTATTCAATACTGTTTCTTTTGCAAAGGAGTATACAGCTGCGCCGTATCCATGGTTTGCACCAGTGAGAACCACATTGCTAAGTGAGAATTTAGCGACATCTGCACCGTAGTTCATGTAGAATAATCTTCCTTGGCCTTCCCCATCGATTACAACATTTCCTTCACCGACAATTTCTAAATCTTTGGTTATTAAGTAATTGGTTCCTTTGTAGGTACCTTCCTTAATTACGATTTGGCCAGATCCGGTTTCAGCAGTTGCAATTGCAATAGCTTTTGCAAGGCTTGCTACAGGAGCTTCTGCAGAACCGTTGTTTCTGTCAGACCCATCTGGGGATACATAAACTACTCCAGTGTATGGTTCAGGGATTTCTCCTTCAAAGATTATTTCTTTAGTTGCTTGACCGCAAGTAGCAGTCACTTTTGCATTGTAATCGCTTGCAGTGAATACTGCATCTGCGCTTCCTCCATTTGCAACACTTATAGTTTCAGGGGTAACAGTACCGTTTTCTGCAGCAAATGTTACAGTGTATGCTTCTTTAGGAATCACTCCACCAGTCAATTCTTCAATTTCACCAGCAGAGGTCATTACATGATTAAAGTCAACAGTCAATTTTACTTCATCACCAGGAATTACATCAGAAGCATTTGCTTCCACATTCATGATAACCCATTTGTCAATGGTAATGTTAGTACCGTTTACTACAGTTGTTGGGTCATTGGTTCCAAACCAGTTGTTGTTTGCAATTACAACACCTTGGGAATATGTACCTCCATAACCGGTTCCAGTACGGGTTTCAAATACATGCTCATTCGCTAGTGAAGAGTATGAAACTTCTACAGTAGCGATATCAACATAAATAGCTGCTGCCTTTTCGGTCAATCCAACATTGTTTTCGATAACTGAGTTGGTAATGACTGCAGTTGCTATTGGCTGACCGCTTACACCTTCAACTCTAATGGCTGCTGATTGTTTTGATGCATTGTTGTCTGTGAAAATACAATTATCTACAGTAGCTGTACAGTTGTATAAGTTCAATGCACCAGGATAGTATTTAGCGCCATTATGAGTGAAATTGCTGTTTTCAATGGTGATGGTATTTGCCATTAAGTATGCTGCACCAGCATTGTTACCGAAATTGTTATCAAATGAAGTGTTGTTGATAACTAAATCAAGGCAATCTTCATAAGCGGAATAAGAGACAGTTAATGCTCCACCCCAACTTGAAGCGTTGTTTGTAGTGAAAACGGAATTGTTGATTGCTAATTTGCCATCAATATAGGTAGCGTAAATAGCTCCCCCTTGACTGGTAGCTTCCAATTTTTCAAAGACACAGCTGTCAATTGTTACATCAACATCCAATATAGCGTTACGTGTACCTTCAATGTCAATAGCTGCACCGTATTTAGCCTTATTGTTAGTGAATTTGATGTTTTCAATTACAATAGCTTGACTGGTTTTAATGATGAACATGCTTGAGGTTCCTAATCCTGTACCGTCAATTACAACATTTTCTTCACCAGTGATTGTAAGTGGAATTTCACTGTTGATTGTAATGTTGTTTTCATTGTAAGTTCCTTCCTTGATGATTACTTTGCCGGATCCTGCTTGAGCAAGTTCAACTGCTTTTGCAATAGTTGCTACAGGAGCGTCTTCTGCACCATTATTGGAATCTGAACCGTCTTTGGATACATAGATAGGGCCAGTGTAAGGTTCAGCTACAATTACAGTTACAGGGATTTTATTGTTTGCATCAGTGTAAATGTTTACAATGTTTTCTCCGCTGAATTCAGGAGTGAAAATGACTTTTCCAGCTAAATCAGTAGTGGTTATTGGGCTTTCGCCTAGGGTACCGTTAGCTGATTCGGCGTAAACTGTTAACTCTTGTGGCAAGGTTCCTGATAAGTCACTTATGGTTCCTTCAGCGTTCTTAGTGTGTTTGAAGTCAACATTGAATTCCACTGCTTGTCCAATTGCACCTTCAGCACTTGCAGGTTCAACATTCATGATAACCCAGTTTTCTAAAGTGAATCCGCTTACTAAAGCGCTTGGGTCATTGCTTCCCCAGTAGTTGTTTTTAGCATCTACGGTTCCGCTTCCTGTTTTAACAAGGTATTTATCATCACTTGATTTAAGAAGAATGTTGTTGTTTAAGGTCAAGTCGCCAGTTGCATAGATTTCTGCAGTGTCTCCATCCTGAGAGTCACCGCCCATGAATACAGAGTTAGTGATTGTTGCAACTTTAGTTACGTATACAGCTGCTCCGTCTCTGTAGGATTTGCTGTTTTTGAAAGTGGACTTGTCAATAGTGAGTGCAACTTGTGAGTGTACAGCTCCTCCATATCCGAAGTTGTTTCCATCTAACAATGCACTGCAGTTTTCAAAGTTTGAACCGATAATGGTTAAGCTTCCAGTATCGCTAGCACCAGAGTAAACTGCTCCTCTAACAGCTCCAATATTGGTGAAGTTAGAGTTTTCAATTACTACAACAGCGTTTCCAGTGCTTTCGATTGCACCATTACAGGAAGTACTGGTATTTACTATGTTGTTTTCGAATGCTGTGTTATTGATGATTAAAGTTCCGCCATTATTATAAATCAAAGCACTTATAGGACCATTGTTGGAAATCTTTGAATCCTTAATGGTTAATTTTCCTTTGCTTACAATAAGAGCAGATCCACTCCATCCGTTAGCATAGGATTCAGTAATGTTTACGTTGTTCAATACAACATCAGCAGTGTAGTAGTTGTACAATACAGCACCATAGTTATGGTTTGCTTTTGTGATTGCAACATTATTGAGTGCAAAGCTAGCTACACCTTCAGAAATGGTGAACATCTTTGCGGTTTCATTATTTGCATCGATGATTACATCGCCGACACCTGTAATGACCATATCTTTAGCGATTGTGAATCCTGTTTCAGTGTAGGTTCCAGCATTTATGAATATTTTGCCGGTTCCTGCATCACTTGAAGCTATTTCAATAGCTTTTGCAATAGTTGCTACAGGAGTCTCTTCACTACCATCATTTTCATCATTTCCGTCTTTGGATACGTAAACGTCATGAGGAGGTATAGGCATGTTCACTACAATAGCTATAGGTACAGTTGCTGCACCAGATGCAATGTTTACAGTGTCTTCACCACCTGCTACAGCAGTGTATGTAAAGCTTGCTTGGTTGTTTTCAGTGATTGCTTCAGCTTTATCTAAAGTACCTACGCTAGCAGTTGCAGTTACCTTAAGTTCAGGAATGGAATCCTCTAATTCGCTTACGGTTGTGCCGTCAGTGTAGTGCTTGAAATCAACGGTTATAGGTACAGTACCACCTATTTCAATGTTTTCTGCACTAGCAGGTGCAACATTCATGATAACCCAATTGTCTACGCTAGCATCTGCCATTGCAGTGTTAGGGTTGTCATTGGATCCCCACCAGTTGTAGTTAGCTACAACATTTTTAGTGTAAGAGCTTGTAGCGTTGATGTTCATCAATTCAGCGCCTTCAAATGGAACATTGTCATAGAATGCAGAGTAGCTTACTGCAATGTTTCCTCTTGTAGCTTGGATTAAAGCATAAACAGTATTGTTGAAGAAAGAGGATTTTACAATGTTTACATTAGCTGCCTCATAAGTTGTGTGGATCAATCCGTAACCATAACTGTCAGAGCCTGTTTTAGCAATGGAGTTTCCGTAAATGTTACAGTTGATTAAATCCAATCCGCTTCTAGTTGCTATTACAGCATCGGCTGGACCATTTACATTGGTAATGTTGACATTCTTAAGGGTTACTTTAGCTGCACCAGCGTAGTTGTAGATAGCACCCCAATCATATGCATATTGGCCAACAGCGCTTTCATTTAAGCTGATGCCGTCAATAAGGGTATCTTCAATGTTTACGATATTGGTATTGCCGCTGAAGTAAAGAGCACCCCAACATGCAGAAGCAGGAGCTAAAATGTTTTTAAAGGTACATCCTTTAATGTTTACATCACCAGTGGTATAGGTTTGTACAGCTGCCTTAGCAACAATATCCTTAAAGGTACAGTCAATGATATCTACAGTACCTTCACCTCCAACTTTAATACCTAAACTGCCTCCTCCAGAATTGAGGCCAGTTAATACAAGGTTTTTGAATACGAAGTTAGAAGCACCGGTATTTTTGCTGAAGAAGTATTTTGCATTTCCAGTGGCAGTGCTTACAATAATGACCTTATCCTTTTCAGCACCAATGAAACTAATTGATTTAGCTTCAGGAATGTCAATTGCATCTTCAGCGTATTCACCGTTTGCAATGTTGATTGTGAACTGGTCACCTTCAGCAGCATTTACTAATTCTACTGCTCTTGCAATGGTTTTAACTGCAGTGGCTTCACTTAATCCATCGTTTTCATCATTTCCATCAGGTTTTACATAAATGACATTTCCACTAGGAGCAGATCCGCCAATTACAGTGATTGGAATGGTAGTTGATGCGCTTGCTGCAGTGACAGTGATAGTGTCAGCACCTTCTGCAATACCAGTGTAGGTAACTATAGCCTTGTTGTCTTGGTATAGAATTTCATTTGCTAAACTACCTTTGGTATCATCTGCATTTGTGAATTTTACAGGAACTTCTGCCATAGTGCCTGTTACATCACCGGTAGTGGTTCCATCAGTGTATTTGCTGAAGTCTGCAGTTATTGTGATTGAATCATCAGTAGCTACAGAATCTGCACTTGCACTAGCAGACATGATTACCCAATTGGAAGGAGTTACACCAGCTACTAAATCGGAAGGATTGTCATTTGTTCCATAGAAGTTGTAGTTTGCATAAATTTCCTTGTCATAAGTACTTGAAGCATTGATTAATAACAAATTGCCTTCGCCTTCAACAAGCACATTATCAATGAATGAAGAGTAACTAATGTTACCAAAAGTTCTTTGAACTTGAACTACACCAAATCTTGCTTGGTTTTCAATAAAGTTACAACCTTCAACTGTAAGGTGTGCACTTACACCAGCTACTTGAAGAATAGCTTCACCATAATTGTTGTAATTATTAGGGTTAGGCCTTACAATGTTCTTGATGAAAGTAGTATTTCTAACAAATGTATTCAATTTGGAAGTTCTTAAGACTGCATTTGCATATGCATCCACATTAGTTACAATGGAATTGGTTATTGTCAAATTACCATTGGTCTGATAGAATGCACCATACATATATCCTGATGTAGGAGTGTAAGTAACACCATCAAAGAGGCAATTGTCAACATTCACATCACCGTTGGTCATGTAAAATGCACCACATCCTCCACTTACAGAACATGATAAGTCTTTAAAGGTACAATCCTTAATGTTTGCAACATTTGTAGTGTATACCTGCAAACCACCATATTTAGCATTGATGCCTGTAAAAGTACAGTTAGTGATTTCTATAGGGCTGTTTCCTCCTAGTCTCAATCCAGTACTTGTACCTGCGGTAGAATCAACACCAGTGAATATTAAATCCCTAAATACTAATGGAGAATCGGATTCTATCAATCCAATAATATAGTTGCCAGTTCCTTTAATTGTGACTCCATTCTTTTCCATACCTATGAAAGATAAGGATTTGGATGCAGGAAGGTCTATAGCTCCAGTGGTATATTCACCAGCCCCGATCTTAATTGTAGAACCGTCACCAGCAAGGTCAACTGCTTTAGTAATAGTTGCTACAGCGTTCTCTTCACTTAATCCATCATTAGAATCATCACCAGTTTTTGAAACGTAAATGGTTGATGCACCGTCCTTTAGGGGAGCGGGTTCTAAAGATTTATCATCGGAATCATCCACATCTGCCTGAATGGAATCAGATATAGAATCCTCCGTTTCGAGACTAACTTCATTTATAGCATTATCATCAATGGCAATGACATCATCTATTGCAATATCATCGCTTGCTGCAGAGACAGATGATGCTGTCATTGCTGCAACACAGAATAATACTAATAAAATAAGAAAAGTTCTTTTCATTTTCAAAGTTTCACCTCAATAAATGCGAAATAAGGTAATGACTAAGAAAAATAAGATTTGAG
>JAZNRM010000296.1:0-1693 GCA_045590695.1 Methanobrevibacter sp. | reverse complement strand
CCTTTGTTCAGCTATAAATTTACCGAATTGTTGTGTATTCATTTTATCTCTCCTGCAGTTAAGATTTCATTGCAACCATATCAAAAAACACCACTTTACACAATCTATGATTCGTAGAGTGGCGCTTTTTCAAGGATTTATGCCCATTTTTTCTCTATCTTATATCAGAGTTTCCGCAAATATCTTCCTTAACACATCCACAGGAATCTCTTGTTCTAGAAAAATTTGCAACATTCCTTTTGGTGTTACTTTATAACCCACTAATGAATCGGTGTACTTCAACACAGCCTTCGCTTCAATATTAATGTGGTCTTTGAAAGGAATAAGCCTTACAAAAGATTCCCCAACATAATAGCTTGGAATTTTAGCCCACATAGTTTCCTGTGGTTCAGATGAAGCACTATCAAAAATCAACTTTCTTAAAGTATCGTACATATCAATGATTTCATTTGAATATTTATCTATGTATTTTCTTACCTGTTCATTCATTTGAATACCTCCAAAAACTTCAAATCTTCAGTTGCTTTCAATCTCTCCGTAAGACTGAAATTTGTGCATGTATCATAACTATACTATTTGCACTTTCCAATCCTACACGGAATCCATTCTACAGGTTCTCCTTTACCCTGAATCTTCTTTGTAAAATCTTGCACAGTTTCAAATTCATTCTCCATCAAACAAAATTTATTAAATCTCAATGTTTCCGATTCTTTATGCAAACTATTACATAAAAAGGAATGAAAACCACTAATATCCCAACCTAGAATATCATAGCCAAGTAGTTCATTACTATCTATTTCACCGGAAAAGAAATTATTTATTCCGCATGAACTTTCACTTAGTTCCTCTGTTAATATTTTATAATATTCTTCAGTTGTCGATACGCTAACAATCATACATTCGCTTGTAGTAAAATATTTTTCACGAATTTTTTTTGCATCCTCCAGATTCAAAAAGCGACCATCAATTGCTAAGCAACTTTCAAATATAGAATGTATGTCTTTCTGCAATTCAATGGCTTTTTCTTCAGTTATATTCCACTTTTCATGATATTCTATTCGTTCGTTTTTTCTATCATTGATAAAATAACAATATGTCAGATCAGGGTGTATACCCGAAAAACAACCACTTACAGATATTAGCTCATCACCTCTTATACCAAGAGAATTAGGAATATCTAATTTTTCACAAATATAATACCCCACAATTTTATACATTACTTCTACACCTCATTCTTTATCCAAATAATCTGTCCCCCATGCGATGTATTCGCTACAGCCATACACATTTCAATACTGTCCCATAGCGAATCTCCAACAACATCATATTGTTCATCACAACGGAATAGGTAAAATTCATTATTTTTATTAGGATACACACATATAGCAAGATATTTTACATAATGTGCAATTTCTCCATTATCCCAATATATTTCTCCGAAATTGTCATAAGGTGTATAATACAAAACTTCTGCACCATCAAGTATTTTAGGGAACATTTTTTAACTCCTTTAACAAATTGGTATCTCTGGCGAAACACCTGCTAACTGAAATTTATCTCTTCTTATAAACCAATAATTCCGGATTCTGTCCATCAGATTCATAGGTACATATCATAATGAAATTCATGTTTGCAAGAATCCCGAAGCATAGTCCATCTACAATTTCAGATTCCAATTGGTTTCCCAGATATG
>JAZNRM010000295.1:0-1747 GCA_045590695.1 Methanobrevibacter sp. | reverse complement strand
TGTTCAACATACTTTTCATTACAGACTATTTATATAGTTGGTAGGTGAAATTATGAAAAACTATTTCGATATCAAGGATAGAATAGCAGTAATTACCGGTGGATCTTCCGGTTTAGGTGTGCAAATTGCAAAAGCATTTGCAAGCCAAGGGGTTAAACTTGCATTGTTTGCAAGACGTGAAGACAAATTGAAAGCAGTTGCAGAAGAGATTGCAGATGAATTTGGTGTAGAAGTCATGTATGCAGTAACTGATGTAACTGACTACGAAAATGTTGAGGAATCCGTACAAAAGGTTATAGACAAATTCGGAAGAATTGACATTTTGGTAAACAGTGCTGGTGTCGGACATATGAAACCTGCTCTTGAACAAACAATCGAGGAATGGGACAAACACTTGAAAATCGATTTAAGTGGTGTTTACTATGCTTCAAGAGCTGTTGGAAAATTCATGGTTGAACAGAAATACGGTAAAATCATCAATTTAGGTTCAATCCACTCCAGAGTATCCATTGCAGGTGGAGGAGTAAGCGTTTACACATCTTCCAAAGGGGGTGTAAAGAATTTAACTCAAGATTTAGCTGTTGAATGGGCTCCATACAACATTACCGTTAATGCAATCGGTCCAGCATACTTTGCTTCTGAAATGACTGCAGAAGTAATTGATTCTCCTGAATTTGCACCTGTAATCCAAGCATACTGCCCAATGGGAAGAGTAGGTGCACCTGGTGAATTGGATGGTATTGCAATTTACTTGGCATCTGATGCATCAAGTTTCTGTACAGGTCAATTGATCTGCATTGATGGTGGTTGGACTTCAATTTAGATAAGATTTTTAATCTTATCTATTTCTTTTTTCTTTTTCTTTTTTTAATTGTAAAAAAAATAATAAGATAATAATCAATGAAAATAAATAATTTCCATCAATTATTTAACTAATTCTTTTCCTTTCTCGAAAGCTGCTTCTCTTTCTTTAGGGAAAATCTTTTCATGTCTTTCATATCTTTCTTCAGCATTGAAGAACCATGGCCAATCTGTTTTGCTGTAATCCTTAAGCTGAAGTGTTTCTCCAGATACAAAGACTTCAGTAGGCCCTACAAAGCCGTTGAATATGTTTTGATATTTCTCAAGCAATTCCACATACATTGTATCAGGGGCATTGCTTGTCATGATGAGCAATGTTGGAATTGGATTTTCATTGCAGCATGGAGTTTCAGCATTGTATGTCAAGTTTTGGAATACCAATCTTTCATAAAGTGCTCTAAATGATGCTGTCATTTCACTTAAATAGTTTGGAGATCCGATAATCAAGCCGTCAGCTTCACGAATTGCATCCAATACTTCTGTCAAGCCGTCTTTGCATATGCATTTTCCTTTATATTTCTCTTTCTTGCATCCGAAGCATGAAACGCAACCTGTGTATTTTTCCAAACGGAACAAGTTGAACTTTTGAACTTCTGCTCCTGCAGATTCCGCCCCTCTTATTGCCTCATCGATTAAGGTGTCAGTGTTCCATCCTTTTCTTGGTCCTGCATTAACAGCTATTATTTTTTTAACCATGTTATCTCCTTTTAAAATTTGTAAAAAAAATCATCATATATTGAAAAAAGTTCATTATATGAATTAATTTTTATAATTTATTTAATTTAACTATTATTGTTATTTATAATTGTTTTTTCTTATCATTCTTTTAATTTTTAATTTTTGTGATATATTGTTTATAATAACCATTTTGTATTTGAATAAATTT
>JAZNRM010000294.1:0-4249 GCA_045590695.1 Methanobrevibacter sp. | reverse complement strand
TTTAACTATTTTTGCTTTTATTTAGTATGGGCTTTAAATAAGATGTTTTATGGCTTATTTTTTTATTTATCAGTGAATTAATAGTTAAATGATGAAAAAACAATTTATAATTCTTTGAATTATATCAATTAAGGTGTGATTTTATGATTCTAGTTCAGAGAGGACTTAAAGGGAAAGTATATGCTGAACCTTTTTCAAAAGGGATTCTTTCACGTACGCTTATACGTGCAGAATTAGATCCCAGCAAAGCTTATGAAATAGCTAACAAGATAGAATCAGACTTGATGGAAAAGGGTATTTCTTCAATAACAACTGATGATATAGTTAAAAGAATTGTCAACCTGTTGGAGCAGGAAGACCCTTTAATTGCTGAAAATTATCTGAATTGGAGAAAGATACGAAAGACAGATGCGCCATTGATCATTTTAATTGGTGGTGTTTCCGGTATCGGAACTTCATCCATATCATATGAGATATCCAGAAAATTGGGTATTAAAGGCATGATGAACACTGATATGATTAGAGAAGTCATGCGAAAGATTGTATCGAAGGAATTAAGTCCTGTGCTCCATGAATCATCATTTATGGCTCATGAAGCTTTAAGGGTGGCTCCTCCACCTGAATTCGATCATGTTTTGGCAGGATTTAAAGATCATGTCACAAATGTAAGCGTTGGTGTGGAAGCTGTCATTGAAAGGGCATTGACTGAAGGTATAAGCATTATCATTGAAGGAGTGCATATTGTACCGGGATTTATACGAAAAGACCTGATGGAAAAGGATAATGTATTGATGTTCGTATTGTCTCTTGAAGATGAGGAAATGCATAAAAGCAGACTTTATTCACGATGCAGTGATGGTTGGGCCCATAGGTCCCTGCAGAAGTATTTGGATAACTTCGATGCAATCAGAAAAATCCAAGATTACATTAAAAGTCAAGGAAATAAGGAAGGAGTTCCTGTTGTTGAGAATATAGATAGAATTACCACAATAGATTTCATAATTAATTCAATCGCTGAAACTTATGGAGGTTTGAATAATGTTAGAAAAGACAAAAGTTAAAGACTTAATGACAAAAGACGTTTTAACAGTTGAATGTGAAGAAGCAACTGTTTTCGCTTTTGAAAAGCTAATGAAGAATAAGATAAGTGCAATGCCTGTTGTTGACAATGGAAAAATGGTTGGTATCGTAACCGCTACAGATTTAGGGCATAACTTGATTTTAGACAATTATCAATATGGTACCAAAGTGAAATCTGCTATGGTTAAGGATGTTGCATGCGTATCTTCTGAAGATACCATTAAAGATGCTGTTTCTGTCATGTTTGATAATGCTCCTGGAGATAACATCATAAACCAGTTGCCTGTAGTTGACGATGGTGAGCTTGTAGGTATCATATCTGATGGAGATATTATTAAGATATTAAAAGAATACTTGTAAATTTATTTTTTGTTCATTTCCTTATTTTAATTATATTTCCCTTTTCTTATCTTTAATCATATTTCTATTTTTATAATTTTATTTCATAATTAATTTTATTTATTTAACCTATTTTAGCTTGTTTTTATCATTTTTTGTTCTATTTTAAAAAATACTCTTAGTTATCTTCTGTTTCTTGAAATAAGGCTATTCTAATTGAAATGTTTTTGAATTAATAAACTTTATATAAGATTAATCTAATATATTATAATTGGCTAGACTGGAGGGTTAGGAGTCCTCTGTAAGCACAAATCTCCTTTGGTGCAGTCGAAATAAAGGAGGCGGCATTTGGATTCAATCATGGCCTGTGAAGCTGATGTCGAAGCCTCGTCCTGCAGGATCAATGGTGTCAGGGATATTACTGGAGGGTAATATTTAATTGACTTTATTGTGGGAACGTGTCAGGCCTGGAAAGGAGCAGCTCTACCGCTTACAGCTGATGCTTGTAGAACCGCGGGGTGGAGTTA
The DNA here is from genome assembly GCA_045590695.1 of Methanobrevibacter sp. Classification (GTDB taxonomy): domain Archaea; phylum Methanobacteriota; class Methanobacteria; order Methanobacteriales; family Methanobacteriaceae; genus Methanobrevibacter. The sequence continues at coordinate 2,303 of JAZNRM010000294.1, read as the reverse complement.
GTTTTTCAGATAACCGTGTTTGATGAAGGGTGTCCACTCCTTTATGTGCCACTTAAATGACTTTTTTTAATATTTTTAATCAATTTTAATAAAGATAAAAATATCCAATTCTTAAAAAGAAAAAGTTTATATAATAAGTAAATATAAAATAGTAATGTTGTATTTTATACACGTATTTTTAATTACTTTTTTTAATATATAGTCGGGATGGCCCAGCCTGGTACGGCGTCGGACTGCTAATCCGATGATCAATAGATCACCGGGGTTCAAATCCCCGTCCCGGCGCTTTTTTAAACTATTTTTATTCTTAACTTTCTAATAGCTATTTTAATATAATTTTTTAAAAAAATAAGAGTTTTAACCGATTATTATTTATGCTTAATAATCAATTAAAACTAAAGATTAATAATTTGATTGAGTAATCTAAAAGCTTATGGAACAGAATTGGCCATATAACTTATAGCTTTTTGTATTCCAGTTTCTGATTTTTCCTAAAGTGTTTCTTGGGCTTGTTGTATCTGCAACCACCCACTTTTTGTTTATATATAATTGAGTCCAGATATGACCGGAAACATAGCCGCTGGTAAACTTGCAACCTCCTCCCTTGACATATCTTGCAGGAATTCCGGAAGCTCTTGATAATGCAACTAATAAATGGCTTTGGTCAACGCAATTTCCCTTTTTTGCCTTGAGAGTCTTTACAGCTCCTCTCAATGTGTTTCGATATTTTTTATACTGGATATTGTCACGAACCCAATTGAATAGCTTTTTACCCTTCTCATAATCTGTTTTGAGTTTGGAAGTAAGTGTTTTTGCCAAATCCTGAATATCCTTATTCTTAACTTGACAGTTTTTAGTGCTTGAAAGGTATTTCCTTAAAGCTTCACTGATGGTGGTCTTGCTTGAGCTTACTGACTTGGCGGCAGTCTTTGAAACACTTGCTTTAGTTTTGCTTGTCTTATTAGTGCTTGCTGTGGTTTTCTTTGTACTTGCTTTTGTTGTCTTTGTTGCATTCTTGGCAGAAACCTTAACATTCACAGTTGATTTTCCATTTATGTCCACATTGATTTTGCTGGTATTAAGATTAATGTTAGCCTCATCAGATTTAGTTAAATCCAATAGGTATTTGCTAGGATCCAGCCTATCTAAAATATTATTCAATATATTATGGATATTACTCAGTGCCATTTCAGCTAAGCTTTCCTCTTTAACAGATCTATCCTCCTTATTGGAGGGCTCATTTGAAGTGTTTTTTGTTTTATTTGTCGCTTTAGTTTCATTGCTCTTTACAGTATTGGATGTAGTTTTATTTGTTGTTTTATTGCTTGGCTTTGCACTGGAATTTACAGTGGTTTTGGCATTCTTTTTTATTTTAGAATTGATCTTATCCAAATCCAAATCATCAAGCTTTATTGAATTAGGCAATCTATTGTTCTTATTGAAGAAATCCAAGCATTTGCTGTATGAAAGAATCAACTGGTTATATGGGATATTTCCCTTAGATGATGAAACCCAATTAGGAGCTCTTTTGTTCTTATCAATGAATTTTCTGGTTTTGCTGGCTATCTTAACATATTCCGTCTTATTCAAGGTTCCTTTTACAGATTTTGAATTTGTGTTGCTGTACTTTTTAACCAAATTCTTCTTAATCACAATCTTTGAATTTGAGTTGTTTTCAACTGCCTTTGTCATCAGATACAGATATTCCGTATTTGAATAGTTCCTATTGCTGATTTTAACTTTAGGGAATTTTCCATTCTTTTCCACATAGTTCATAAAGCTTGTAGATGTCTTTGCCAATGTCTTCTTGTTCACTGTTGTTGTATTTGCTTTTGTTTTGCTTGTGCTTGTTTTAGTTGTGCTTGTCTTATTAGTGCTTTTTGTCTTTGCTTTAGAGGCAATATTTACAGCGGCCTTGTTGCTTGAAGAATTGGATTTAAGGATATTCTTATCCAAATCATCAGAATTATTCACGCTTTGAGCGCTGATGCTGCTTAAGCTGAAAAACAGCACTACCAGTAAAGCCAAAATAATCATTTTAGTTCTAATGCTAACACCTCATTTTTATTTATTCTCCTCCTTTTATTTTCTAAACTATCTTTAAAATGCCTATTTTCTATTTTAAAGATTAGTTAATTCATATTTTGATTTTTTAATTTAAATATATTTTCTAATTGTGATTTTGTGTAAAATCACAGTTTTGTTTCAATAAAAAAGCTTATATATTACTTATATTTTGATATAAATATTAAAATAAGACTAAAATTTCTATTCTAGTTCTTAAATTGATTTGATTTCGTAAA
>JAZNRM010000293.1:0-7012 GCA_045590695.1 Methanobrevibacter sp. | reverse complement strand
AAAATCACTAAAACCGTAACTTTTAATAGAAAATTATTCACTAAAATAGAAATTTCTGTCAAACCATAATAATAACCTTAAATTGATATAATATATTATATATTGGTATAAGTTACTTATATAAGTAATGATGAAAATTAGAATTTTTTAAGAAAATATTAATAATTGAAAAGATATAAGATTATTTAATTAATATTATTTTAAAAGATTTTATAAGACTATTCATTAAGTTAACGGAGGAAAGTAATTGTTTGGCCTAAAAAACATCAATACGGAAAACACATATGATGAAACTGACGAAAAGAAGCTTAAAATAGCTGATACAATATCTATTTTTACAAATCCTCCAATTATTACAATTCCATTATTTACACTTATTTGTATAATTCTTGCATGCGATGGAACTCCATTTACAAGCGGATTCAACTTTGATTGGACTCAATTCATTATTACAGAACTGATTTCACTTATCTTTGCATCCGTCTTGCCAATGGCAATCACTCTCTATTGGGCAAAGAAATTGAATACAGACAAGGACATTTCAAATAGGGAAGACCGTTTCGTTCCTCTTATCGTAGGGGTCTTGTCTTACCTAATAGGCTTTATAATTGCATGGGCTCTTGGAGTTTCCAATTTCCTGATTGTCTTAATACTTTGTTATGCAGTGAACACATTAATTGTATTGCTCATCACCTCCAAATGGAAAATCAGTATCCATACAACTGGACTTACCGGACCAGTAGCTGCATTGATCATGCTTCTAGGACCAATTGGAGCATTAGTTGGTCTAGTCTATCCTCTACTGATTTGGAGCAGATTCACACTTAAGAAGCATACAATGGCTCAAGCAATAGCGGGTGGAGTGTTTGGACTTGTCATGACTGTTTTGGAAGCTTACCTTTACATGGATTTGCTTCATTTGCCAGTTTACAATTTAGTTCCATTAGGTGAATGCTTATGGATAATTTTAGGACTTATCTTCGCTCCAGTGCTTTTAGGAATTCTCACAATATTGAATGATAATGGAAAAGGCAATACAAAAGCGATATTTTATTTATTATGCATTTTAGCGATTGTATTTTTCATATTCTTTGCTCCTCAATCTGCGCTCATAACATTGATTCTTGCAATAATCGCATCAATTCTAGTAAGTTATTTTGGTAGAGAGAATTTCAGTTGGTTTAGAGCAATCCGATAGTAAATTTAAATATAATTAAATAGATAAATTATATCAATAATTAAGTAATTTTTAAAATTATTTACTAAATTGAAACTAACTAAAAAACTAAAAATTAAACTATAAAAACATTGATTGAAAGGTGAACTTATGAGAATCGTAGCTGCTATTGGTGGATCAATATTATTACAGGATTACAACGCTGAAAGATTTAAGGAATATGCAAAGCTCTTGAAGGAACAAAGCGAAGAGCATGAGATATTTGTTGTTGTAGGTGGAGGAAAACCTGCAAGAGAATACATTGGAGTTGTAAGAGAGCTCGGTGCTGGAGAGGCAAAATGTGATGATATTGGAATAGAAGTTACAAGAGTCAATGCAAAGCTCTTATTACTTGCACTTGGCGATGCAGCTTATCAAAGAGTTCCTCATAACTTCCAGGAAGCTTTGGAATTCTCTGCAACTGGAAAAATAGTTGTTATGGGCGGAACTGAGCCTGCACACAGTACTGATGCAGTATCTGCAATCTTGGCAGAATATGTTCAAGCAGACCTTTTAGTTAACTTAACAGCAGTTGATGGACTTTACACTAAAGACCCTAAAAAGTACGATGATGCAGAACTCATTGAGGAAATCACAGCTTCTGACATGATGGGAATCATCAGCGGAAACGATGTAAAGGCAGGAACCTATGAATTCATTGACACAACTGCAATTCAAATGATTAAGCGTTCCAATTTAGAGACTGTAATAGCTAATGGTAATGAACCTCAAAACCTAATCAGAGCTATTAAAGGTGAAAAAATAGGAACCCGTGTTATTTCTGAATAAATAACACATTTTACTTTTTTTAATTTATAAAAAGAGAAATTTTGTTCAAACTTTTTTTAAGAATTTTCTACATCAAAATGAAGATTATTTTGATCAAACTTTTTCTAAAAGTTTGTTTAAGTGATTTAAATGACTGGATTAATTGATATAGGATTAAACTTGATGCACAAGTCCTTTGATAAAAACAGAGAAGAGATCATAAAAAATGCAAATGATGTTGGAGTAAGCCAGTTCATCATTACTGGAACCAATATTCATTCAAGTGAAACTGCTCTCGAATTCGCAAAACAAGACCAGTTCAAGGGAGTTCTATTCTCAACTGCAGGAGTCCATCCTCACGATGCAAAGACCTGTGATGAGAATACAATAGAAACCTTAAGGGAATTTGCAAAAGAGGACTGTGTAGTGGCTATTGGAGAATGCGGTCTTGACTATAACAGAAACTATTCTCCTCAGGATGTTCAAAGAAAATGGTTTGAAGAGCAAGTGAAGCTTGCAGATGAATTGGATATGCCATTATTCCTCCATGAACGTGAAGCACATGAAGACCTGGTGAAAATATTGTCCAAATATCCTGATATGTGTGAAAAGGCTTGTGTGCATTGCTTTACCGGAACTAAAGAGGAAGCTGAAAAATACCTTGAATTAGGATGCTCCATTGGAGTGACCGGTTGGATCTGTGATGAGAGAAGAGGACAATCATTGCAAGAAGCGGTTACAGTGATTCCACCTGAAAAGATGATGATAGAAACTGATGCACCTTTCCTGATTCCAAGAAACTTCCCTAAAAAGCCAAAATCAAACAAGAACAAACCTGAATACTTGCCACATATCTTGAATACAATAGCTGAGTACAAAGGCATGGATAGTGAAGAGCTTGGCAAAAAGGTAAGTGAAACAACAAGAAAATTCTTTAATATCTGATTTTAGACAATTTTTATATAATATTAAAATAATATTAAAATAATAGGATATAATTTATTGAAATTAAAACAATTGAATAAATTAAACTAATTAATCAAAATTAATAATCAAAAAATAAAAAAGGTGAGAAATATGGTAGAACCACATAAACATTGCCCAGTATGCGGCAGCCCAATACCAATGAAAGAAAGAGTCTGCTCTGCCGATTGTCAAAAAGTATTAGAACAAAACCAGAAAAACATCAGAAAAAGCAGAATAATGCTCTTTGGTGTAATCGTAGTGTTCATTCTCGTATGGGCATACTTCATGTTCTTTAAATAAATTAACCATAAAAAACAATTAACACAATAAATGGCTATTAATTAAACTTAATAGCTAACAATATTTTTTTAAACAAAAAGTCAAATTATAATTATTTTTTTAAAATCAGACAATTTTAAGTGATAAAATGTTATTGTCCTCAACAAGTACTTTAGAAAACAAAACCATTGTAAAATATCATGGATTGGTTAATGGAGAATCATTAATTGGATCCAACATATATAAAGACTTATTCTCTGGAGTTAGAGACGTTGTGGCAGGAAGAACCAGCACTTATGCTGAAGAGCTTGAATCAGCAAGAAATGAAGCATTCCAAATTATGGAAAACAAGGCAAAGGAACTTGGTGCCAACGGAATCATAGGGCTTAAGATATCCTATAACAACCTTGGAGGCACTATGGGAAACACCATTTTAGTAACTGCATATGGAACCGCTGTAAGTTACAAATAAACTTAAACTATTTTTTAATCAACTTTTAATGAGTGAATAAATGCTTAATAAAATCAAACAGAAAGTTAACGATTTATCCATCTATAAACGTCTCAAGGATGAAGAGGAGAGAAAAGTATTCCTAAAAGAGTTGGGATGTATTGATATAGGAATAATAGTAGGTATAGTCACCTATGTAATTTGCCTATACACTCACTTCGACATTTACGGATGGAATTTCGGATTGGTCTTATCCCCACTTTTTGCAGGATATGCTGAAAGCCTTGCTGCAAAAAGGTATCTTGAAGAAAGTACCGGTGCAATCAGTGCATTTATTCTTTTCTTAATTACAGTTATCTATGGATTCATCATAGCAAACCCAACTTTAGGATTCAATGTCATTACAGCAGGAAGCATAGTCATAATCCTTCAAGCTGCATTTCCTATTGCTGTGAATTATTTCCTTATCGCAACAATTTTAGCTATTATCTCCCACGTTACAGGTGTCTTCAAGAAGATTACACGTTTCCTATGGAATACATATGAGAAAATCTTCAAGAAAGAGCCAAAAACTAAAGAGATATATAATGAAAAGCAAAGCAAAAAGATACACAGTTTTTATGACAGGGAACTTGATATGAATAATTTAGGAGTCTTGATATTGACTATGGAAGATTCCCCTAAAGAATTGAACATAATTGAATATAAAGGAGTCTACGAATCAACCCATATCTTTTCCGTTAAACAAAGAGAAGAAATAAGATCTGGAATTGAAGACTCAATAGAAAAGGAATTGCTTATTTGTACAAAAATTGCTGAAGATAAGGCATTGTTGAAATTGATTAAGCAATTAAGGGCAGATGGATGCAATGGCCTATTGAACTTGAATATGTCAATTGAAACATTAGGCCCAAGCAAGGGAGAAAACTTAGCCCATGTAGTTATGAGAGGAACTGGAGTCATATTTGAAGAAAAAGAAGATGTAAGTTCCTTATAATCACTAAAAGAATATAATTTATAAATTACCCATATCTATTTTTTAACTTTTTTTAAGGTATTCTGATTTTTACAATCCCAATAGAATAGCTATTGGATCAAATCCAATCATTTTTATTGCCATATAAATCAAGATAATGGAAAATATCTGTTTTAGTCTTTCCTTAGGCATTTTATAAACTAATTTTGCACCAACTGTTGCCATAGGCACTGAAAACAGTACAATGAGAACAAAATTCACCAAACTCACATAACCTAATGAATACGGCATTGGATTAACTGACCAGCCAGTGTAAATGTATGAAATGAGCCCTCCAATAGCTGTCAAGGCTATGAAGACTGAAGATATTCCAATAGCTTGAATCAAGCTGAATCCAAACAATATGCAAAGGGCCGGAATCAAGAAGACACCACCACCTACACCAAGCAATCCAGAGATTATACCTATTGAAAAACCTACAATTGCTGCACTCAATATATTGAAATCAATCAATGCCTTTTCACCATCAGTTCTAGAGCCAAATAGCATATCCAACGCTACAATAAAGAGTAGGCATGCAAAGATAATCTGCAAGATTCTTGAAGGAACAACATTTGCAAGAAGGCCTCCGCAAAATCCTCCAATAATTCCAAAAATAGCTAATCTGATAGCTGGCTTTACAATAGACTTGTTCTTTTTCTGATGCTGATAAGCTCCAGATGAAGCTGTTGGAATGATGATTGCCAAACTGGTTCCCAAGGATATCATCATAGCAAGTGAAGAGTCCACTCCCACAGAATCGAATAAGAAGAATTGCAGAGGAACCATTAGGAATCCTCCACCTACTCCAAGCAATCCTGAAGCGAATCCTGCAAATATTCCTATTAAAATCAAACCTATATAAAAGCTAATTGGAAACATGATAACACTTTAAAATATAATAATTCAAGTTAAAATATAAAAATTTATAAATTATATGATTAATAAAACTTATAATAATATTGTATTTCATGTTTTAAATAAATATTTGAAAATATGGATTTTTAGAAATTGAAAAATTAAAATGGCTTTTGCTATGGGGAAATTCTTATGAAAACAAATAAATACATTCCTTTTGGAATAATTCTAATCATTTTTGGAACTCTCCTATTCTTCTTAAGTGGAATAGACCAATTCATAAGACCATTTACCCAACCGATTCTAATGGGATCCTCAAAAGGAAAAGACATTCTCTTTTTTGTCCTTTTTGGAATAACAATAATCCTATCCACACTTGGAGACAATGGAAAGATATACAACTATTTTAAGAATCTCCAAATTCCAGAAATGCTGAAAGATAAGGATTTTTACTTAAAGTTATCCTTAATCCTATTGCTCTTTACTGCAATAGCAGGACTTATTATGGAATTTTACTTAAGGAATTCACTTGGAATAGACTGGAACACAATTCTTGTAATCATGAATCCAAGTGAAACAAGCACAAGCATTCTCCATTCCCATTTATACAAAGGAATATTTGGAATGATCCTTGGAATGCTTTTAACTTACATTCCAGCTGGAATTCATACCGGAAGCTCCTTAAGTGCTTACACTCCCGATTTAATTGGTCTTCTATTCATATTAATTCCAATCAATTATATTGTCATGGTACTTTCATTGCAAAGACGAAAGGCAGCCCCAAGAATCTTTTTGGCAGTTGCAATCACAATCGGCATAATTGGACTCATTGATGGAGGATTATTTGCAACTCCAACAGTTGGAGGAATTTATGGGATACTCATATTGATGTACAATAATGAAATACTTAAAGGATTTTCAGATTATATAACTGAAAAATATAAAAGAGATGCAATTAAAAGCCAATTAAATGAAGAACTGATCACAATTAAATCTGTTTTATCAGGCAAAATGAGAGATAACGGAAAATCAGTTAAAAAGTATTTGAAGATTTTGATTCCACATATCGCTTTGATTCTAATCATCATCTTAAGGTTTTCAATTGCATTTTATGGAGCTTGTCCTGATTCTTATGAATTAGATATAGGCTACCCACATGATCTTGATGTATTGAATCAATACGATGTATTAAATTTAACAGAGCATGAAAATAAAACAACATTCTACATTTCAAATCAATATAATGAGATGGAATTGTTAAATAACTTAGCCATTGATTTAGAGGGAAAATGTGATTGGTACTCACTTAGCTGGAACATATATTCATACTTATAGAATCATTAAAAAAAATATCATTATTTATAAGCATAATAATTATTAAATAATTACAATAAAATTAAAACAAAAACAATTCAAATAAAAACAATTCAACCATATCTAATAATAAGAGATGAATAAG
>JAZNRM010000292.1:0-15803 GCA_045590695.1 Methanobrevibacter sp. | reverse complement strand
TAAAAAAATAAAATTTAAATAATTTAAGTATGATATATTATACTGTTTAAAAAAAAATAATGAGGCATAAAATGGCAAATAATGGACATGGACATCATGGGGCTGCAAATTTAACTCCTGAACAACAGAAGCAAATGATTGAACAGGAATTAAGGCTCTTTGAACATATGAAAAATATCAAATATAAAATAGCTGTTATGAGTGGAAAAGGTGGAGTAGGTAAATCCACAGTAGCTGCTAACTTGGCAGAAGCTTTTCAGAAAAAAGGATTATTAACTGGTATACTTGATGCAGACATCCACGGACCAAACATTCCTAAGATGTTAGGGGTTGAAGGTAAGGATGTAATGATTGAACATGGAGAAATGATTCCTGTAATGAGCAATAATGGAATCAAGGTCATGTCAATGGGATTCTTGATAGACTCTCAAGACACTCCAATCATCTGGAGAGGTCCTCAAAAATCAGGATCAATCAAGCAGTTCATGGCAGACACTGCATGGGGAGACCTTGATGTCTTGATCATTGACAATCCTCCTGGAACCGGTGACGAACCGTTGACTGTGCTTCAATCATTGCCTAATGTTGACGCAGTCATTATGGTAACCACACCGAATAGCCTATCACAGGAAGACGTATTGAAATGCGTAGGTATGGTTAAGATGCTAAACATTGAGGATATTGGACTTATTGAGAATATGTCCTATTATGTATGCCCTCATTGTGGTGAGAAAACCAATATATTCGGCGAGTCCCAAGGGGAAAAGTTTGCAACTGACATGGGAGTTGTTTATTTAGGCAATTTGCCTTTAACTGAACAGGTCCCTGAATCTGCAAATCAGGACAGCACTATGGTAAATAGCTATGCTGATTCTGAAGTCAGTCAAAAGTTTTCCGAAATAATTGACAATATAAAATTAGCATTTTTAGATGATGAATAATCAATTCAATCATCTTTTTCTTTTTCTTTTTTTATTTTTTTATTAATTTTTTATATTAATTTTTTAAATTCATTTTTATTTCTATTTTTTAAATTTAACCAGTTTCTTCATGTATTTTCATTTTTAATTTTTTAATCATTATTTAATTTAATTAAGTATTTTTAAACGATTAATGCTCAAATAACTCTTTTTTAAAACAGATTAAGATAATTTTATATAGTTTAGAAAACAAATATTAATATGTAAAATTGTATGGTTTTTTAATCAATTTTATGCTTTAAGAATCAAATTTAAAGACTATGATTATAAGTTATAAAAATAAATTATCTTTTTAGTCTTAAGGTATTTGTAGGTGATTGTATGACTATATTGGATGGTATTTTAGAAGATAACAAGAAATTTGTCGAAAACTTTGAAGGAGAGGAAATGTCTCACCATGCACAAAAGAAGTTAGCTATTCTCACTTGTATGGATTGCAGATTAATCGACTTCTTTGAACCAGCTTTAGGACTTAAAAGAGGAGATGCAAAAATAGTCAGAAATGCAGGAAACTCCATTGTAGGAGAAGATGCAATCAGATCTATTGGTGCTGCATTATACAATCTCGGTGCTGAAGAGGTATTGGTTGTAGGCCACACTGAATGTGGTATGGCTGGCGCTGATGCAGATGCATTGAAGGAAAAGATGCTTGCAAGAGGCATTAAAGAGGAAGACATTGCAAAATATGACTTGGCAGAATGGATTGGCGGATTTGAATCTGAAGAGGCAAATGTCCTTGATGTTGTTGAAAAGATCAAAAACCACCCATTGATTCCAGATGTTCCAGTGCATGGTCTTATAATTGACATTGTAACTGGAGAATTAAAAGTCTTGAAAGAAGATTATTAATGCAAACCTTTATATATGACGGTTTTTATAATATAATATCCGACATGTATGAAAAGTTAAATTAATTTCAATAATATTTATAATATTTGATTAAAATTATCAAAAGCTTTTAGAAAACTTTGAAAAATTTTTTCTAAATCTTTTTATTTTTATTGAAACCACCTAAAATTAATTTATTTCACCAAATAAGATTAATTTATCATATATCACTAAAAATAATCAATTTTGCAAATGTTAATTATTATAATTGTAACTGCAGTACTGTTGCTATTAGTAATGGGGCTATCAAGTTCCCAAATATACACTATACCACGACTTGGATTCGTGCTAAGTCATGCCAAAGGCTTAGCTTTCAATTAATAACCAGTTAATTGAATTGTAGAATAAATCAAACATCATAAAATCATACTTTATAGGACGCTTTCTTTTTTAGTTCTATTTTTCATTGCAATAGTATTTAATTACTATTTAGTTGTCAACTTTATTATCCCACTTTATTAATAAAACCATATTCCACCTATTTATTCATAAACTTTGATAATGGAGTCGTATTCTGAATTAGATGATATAAGGAAGAGAAATGAGAGTAAAAGATTCAATTATAAAAAAAGGCGTAACAGGCAGTAGAACTAATTTTAAAAATGAACTTGGAGAAAAGGAATATTCCAATCTCTTAAGGAAGCAATCCAGACGTAGAAGATCTTCAAGCTTTGAAGACAGTGAAGTTCAAGTAGTCACTTGTCCATCTTGCGGATCCACTGAATTTTTCTTGGACACCGTCCGTTCTGAAAAATCCTGTAAGAAATGTGGTTTGGTTGTTGAAGAGAACATTATCGATTCCACCTTTAGAGGAACCGCAAGAGATAAGGATGGTAATTTCCATGGTCAAAATGGAGCACCTAAGAACATGGCTATTCATGATGGCGGATTATCCACCACTTTTGATGTCAATAAAGGACACTTTAATGATAAAGCTAGATGGTACCGCTTAAGAAGATTGAATAACCAAGCTCGTGTAAGTGACCCTCAAAGTAGAAACTTAGCCAGAGCATTCACTGAATTGGGAGTGATTGTTTCCAATTTGTCCCTTTCAAAAGATGTAAGATATGAATCTGTTAACATTTACAGAAATGCTTTGGATGAGGATTTGATTAGAGGCAGAAGCATTTCCAAAATTTTGGTTGCTACCGTCTACATTGCATGCAGACTCTGTAAAGTTCCACGTACTTTAGATGAAGTCGAGAAAGCTACTGGAATAAACCAGAAGACCATTAGTAGGAATTACAAGTTCTTAGCAAGAGAATTAGGTATTAAATTAATCCCTATCTCTCCGAATGATTATATTCCAAGATTTGCTAGCAGATTAGGATTGTCTTCCCAAGTGGAAGTTCGATCCATTGAAATCATTAACGATGCAAAAGACTTGGGATTGACTTCAGGAAAAGATCCTGCAAGTGTTGCAGCTGCAACTTTGTACGGAACTTCCATGTTGTTTGGTGAACGCAAGACTCAAACTGAGATTGCAAAAACCCTTGGAGTAACTGAAGTTACCATTAGAAACAGATTTAAGGAATTAAACAGTAAATTAGACTTTATATAAGTTTAATCCTGTTTAATATTTAATTTTTTTTTAAATTTGTATGGTCTAAAAATTCTGGAGGTTTTTCTTTGGTTTTATTTATGATTGTGTATTATTTGCAGTAGGATTTTTATGTTGTAGTATTAGTGCAGAATAATATTTTCTTATTTTATATCCATTTAATTTCCAATTTTAATTTTTAAACTATTTTTATTCTTATTCTATTTATCATATCTCATTTGCAGAGCTTCTGCTTAAGAGTATTAATGCCACTATTGTAATGACAACTCCACAAACCATCAGTACTGTAGGCATTTCCAAATAGAATATCATTCCAAATGCAAGTGCAGCTATTGGCTCTCCAGATGATAATATAACTGCTGTTCCCGCATCCATATGATTCAATGAAATAGTAATGAATACATAAGGCAATGCGAATGAGACTAATGAATGCAACAATAGGAATAATACATTTGGAACAGGATTCAAGCTAACGAAATTAGCAATTTGAGTGAAACTGGTAAATGGGATTGTCACTATTGTGATTGTAATCAATGAATATAAGAGTATTGTAAATGTATGCCTTCCCATATCAATTGATTTCCTTGATGTAACTGAGTAGATTGCCCAGAAAATTGCAGATCCAATACCTGCAATTATTCCTATCCATGAAATGTCAATTGAATTTTCCTCAAGAAGTCCAGTAACCAATGTACACCCGATTAGTACAAGAATCACGCATAATACTTTAATTGAAGTGATTTTTTCTTTAAACAGGAAATATTCCAATACCAAAACAAAAACCGGTGCAGTACTTAAGAGTATAGCTGCAAGGGATAATGGGACAGTATTGATTGAGCTATTGTAACATAAGTTCAATCCGAGAATGCATAGTCCACACAGTACAAATAATGGAATATCCTCTTTATTTATCTTCAATAGGCTTTTATCAGTTAGGAATATTGCTATAGCTATATATAAAATAGCTATTGAAAATCTTAAAAAAAGCAATGTGGTTGAATCCACGCCATTTTCAGTCAATGTTCTGACAAATATTCCAGTAGACCCAAACATTATTCCTGCAATGATTGGTAAAAGCAAGTATATCTTCTTCATTATTTCACTTAAGTTTTTTTAATTCATTATATTTTATCTATCTCATTTTATTAAATTTTTATCTTTTATTAGTTTATTCCCATATTTTTCGAATGTTTTTCATCAATCCATATCAAAAAAAGAATACATTTATATATTTTGTATGACAATTTAATAGTATACAAAAGTAATTTATGTATTACATTACTGAATTATTTTTATGAATTTAGAATATTTTAATTTAAATGGGGGAGAAAAATGCCTGAAAATGATGGAAATAATGAGCAAAAAAGCAATAACTATGAATTTGACAACTCTGGATTCAAAGCTAAGGATTACAAGGATGCAGATGAGTTTGATATTTGGGATTTAGAACAGATATTCAAAGACAGAGTTAAGATATTGCAAGATTTGAACACTGAATTCTGGGATGCTTATGAAGATTCAAAAACAGTTGCTTCCGGAAGAAAAGCTGGTGAAAAGGAAAGATTACAGCCTTTAAGTGTTAGAGTGAAACCTCATACCAAAAAATTCCTTAAAGAGGAGTCAATTCTTTCAGCAAGAGAGATCTTGGAAATCTATGAAGACTATAACAATGGCAGTGAAGATTATATCAACTCATTAAAAAGAGATGAAATGCTTCTTAAGGAAGAGCTTTCTGAAATCGAATTGAAATTGCAAAATGCAAAAGAGTTTACAGAAAAGCTAAATGACATCAAGGAAGCAAAACAAAAAAGAAATGAAAAGATCACTATTGATATTGAATAATATTGACTAACTTTTTTATTTTTTTACTTTCTTCACTTTTTTATTATTTTTTTATTTTAATTTATTTTATTTTAGTCTAATGATAATTTTTTACTTTTTTTTAATTCATTTTACTTATTTTCAAAAACTTTTATTTATTAGTAATTTCTAATTATTTTTGATGATTAGTTATGATAATAGAAAAAGTTTCTAAAAATGATGAATGGGAAGACTACTTTATAAAAAGCAAATCCTCCAATAAGCATTACATTATCACTTTTGACATTTTAGAGGATACAGTCAGTTGTGACTGTGAAGACTTTAAATACCGTAGGGAAAACCTAAAATTTGGAGGAGTCAAAGTAAGCGATAAGGAAAATCATTGCAAGCACATAAAAAAGATTTTAGAAATTAGAGATAAGTTAAAATAAGTTAGAAGATTAAAAAAAAGAACGAATTTCAGTTTAAGTTTATATAAAATTTAAAAAAATAAATAAAAAAAGAATTATTAAAAAGGAAAAACCTTATTTAATAATTACATCCATAAATTCGAAATTATCACCATCAAACAATCCTTTATCGGATATTTTAATGGATGGAATAACCAGCAATGCCATAAATGCCATTGTCATGAATGGCGCTTCTATTTGACATCCTAATGCTGCTGCCATTTTATGTAAAACTTCTAATTTTTCAGCTACAACATACACATCTTCATTAGACATTAATCCAGCAATAGGAAGAGGCAATGAGTCAGAGAAGTCCTCACTAACAACAGAGATTCCTCCTTTATCATCAATGACCTGATTTACTGCATCAGCCATCTCTTGGGAATTATAACCTATTACGATTATGTTATGTGAGTCATGAGCAACAGATGAAGCGATTGCTCCTTTTTTAAGTCCAAATCCTTTAACGAATGCATTAGCAATGGTATTTCCGCCGTAACGTTCTACAACAGCAATCTTCAATACATCTTGATATATGTCTGCTTGCACTACACCATCTTTTACAGGCAATGTTGCAGTTGCTTTTTTAGTTAACAAGTCACCGTCAAAGCACTCTATTACATTGACTTCACATTCGTCACCATCGTCATAATGTATATCAAAGTCACTTGCAGTCTTTTTAGTGGTATTGATTGTATTTTTAGGTTCGATTTCTGGAATGTCAAATAATACATTCTCTCCATCGAATACACATTGTCCACGAACATATGTTTTTAGGATATTGCAGTCGTAGATACTGTCAATAACTATAAAATCAGCGCTTGCGCCAGGCACAATAGCTCCACAATTTATATTATAATGGTATCCTGGGTTGATTGTTACCATATTTACGGCTTTAAGAATGTCAATTCCTAAGTCCACTGCCTTACTAACTGATTTATCCAAATGCCCATCAATTAAATCCTGTGGATGCTTATCGTCACTAACTATAAAATCGAATAAAGGAGAGTAAATTTTTCTCTCAAATATGTCTCTAAACATAAGGCCCATAGGTCCTGAAAAATCAAGTTGTTTACCGGCTTCTTCTATATCAAAAAGGCCTTCCATATCCATAGCGGATGATCCATCACGGACCATGATTTTCATACCTTTTATCTTTTTCTCAAGAGCTTCTAAAACATTGCTGCATTCGTGGTCTGTACTTATACCTGCAGCAAGATATTTATCCAAATCATCTCTAGTAACGAGTGGTGCGTGACCATCAATTGGCTTTCCATATTTTTTTGCCAATTCTATTTTCTTATGAACCTCTTCATCTCCGTTAATTACGCCAGGGTAATTCATCATTTCTCCTAATGCTACAATTTCATCTTTTTTAAGCAAATATTCTATATCGGATGAATCTAAGATAGCACCAGAGGTCTCAAATCCAGTAGCAGGCACACAAGAAGGAGCAGTGAAGAAAAAATTAAAAGGAACTTGCTTTGCATTTTCAATCATTGCTTCAACCCCTTCAATTCCCAAAACATTGGCAATTTCATGAGGGTCGCAAATAACACCTGTGGTACCATGACGAACTGCAATTTTTGCAAATTGTGCAGGTGTAACCATACTGCTTTCAATATGAATATGGGAATCAATGAATCCCGGAACCACCAATCCTCTTACATCAATCTTAGAAAGGTCCTTTTCAGAAACTGTAATTGGGATCACTTCTTTAAATAAACCGTCTTCTATTGTAATTCTAGCAGGATAAATAGTATCAGATACTACATCCAACATATATGCTGTAAATTCCATTCATTTCCCTCTCTTAAAAACTTGGTAAAGATAGTATTATAAATCATAATATTTTTAATCTTTTACTTAGTTAAATCTTTATTTTCTGCATTAATAAGTTTTATGAAAATGGTTTTTATTATTTTATAAGAAAGTTTTTTAAGATAAATTATTTTAAGATAAATTCAAATATAATTATGATGGTGATTAGATGGTTGTAATAAACAGATCATTAAGGATTAGTTCAAGTTCTAATTTTCAGATAATAGACATTACAAGCGATATTGTAGCTATTTTGAATGAGACAATTAAGGAAAATAAAATGGAAAATGGTATCGTTAACATATTCACAAAGCATTCTACAAGTGCAATTCGTGTAAATGAGAATGAAAAAGGACTTTTATTGGATTTTGAAAAAGTATTAAAAGACATTGTTAAGGAAAAGGATAATTATAAGCATGATTTCATTGACAATAATGCAGTATCACATATTAGGGCATTTCTCTTGGGTTCATCTGAAACCATTCCAATAGTGGATGGTAGATTGAATCTTGGAACTTGGCAATCAATATTCTTCATTGAATTGGATGGCCCTAGAACTAATAGGACAGTTGATTTAACTTTTATAGGTGAATGATTATGGAACTCTTAAGGAATCTTGATAAGGTACATACAACTGAAATGGGTGTAGACCGAATTAAAAGGAACATTGAAGTTGATGTAGATGATATTGTAGAGTATTGCATTGATAAAATAAAACAGGAAAATGCAGTTATTGAAAGGAAGGGAAAGAATTATTATGTAACTGTTGATGGGATTATAATCACTGTAAATGCTTCCAGCTATACAATCATAACTGCTCATAAAGAGAAAAAATAAGTTTTTTATAAGTTTTTTAAAAAAATAGTTAAAATAGATTTTAAATAGGTATTATTTAAAAAAAGAAAAAAAAAAAAATAATTGAATTCAATTAGAGGAATTCAATTTCAAATGCTATAACTGGATATTCCAATTCAAAGTTTCTAATAACTTCAGGAGCAATCTCACCAAAGAATCCAGTTATCTTACCGCTTTTAGATTCGCCACTGACATCAGCCACTCTACCTGGAATGAAACTTGCATTAGTTGAATCACTGATTTCCATACTGTATCCTAAATTGGAAAGCACACTGGAAACGGTTGATTTTATTTCAGTGAAGTTTGCAGAGCTGTGACAAATCATACCAGCTAATTTTTTAACTTGTCTTGTCTTGTTAGCGGATTTATCATCCATGTATAAGACATCACCGATTTCAAAGATCTTTTGTGGAAGGTCTTCATGCTTGTTGTCTTCCAAGAACTCCATCAAGCTATTGAGAAGACTGGTTCTGATCATGGTTCCGCTAATGGTAATTGGTTTGGAAACTTGAACATGATCAATCTCTTCCTGATTCATCTTCACATATTGGCTTTCTTCACTGGTTAGCATTAAGCTCATTACTTCTTGGAAGCCTAAACCTACCATAACTTCTCTAATGGTCTTTTCACCTTTAAACCAGTTGTCTTCACTTGCTACAGTAACGATATCTGGTAATTTTGCTTCAACTGCATTGATATGGTATTGGATAGTAATGTTTTCAACAATATCCACTTCGTGCAATATGTCAACTCTGTAAGGTGGAATAAGCACTTCCAATTCGTTGTTATTAAGGATGTTAGCATCAAATCTTGCCTTTTCAAGCAATCCTTTAATGTCTTCTGCAGTTAAATTGGTTCCACCAATCAATTCATTGGTTAAATCAACGTGAACATTTCTTACTTTTGGAGTGAAATCAGGACATACTATGGTTTCATCTTCATAAATCACTTCCATGGATTTCACTTGTCCTCCAACTTCTGCAAATGATGCACAAAGAATGTTTAATGACTGTTCAACTGCCCTTTCATCAGTTCCAGTTACATCAACAATGATGTTTGTAGTGTCCTCTTTAAGTTTAGTCAATTCTCCGTTGATGATTGGAGGCATTGACAATACTTGTTCGTCATTATCAATAATGAGAGGATACTTGCCGAACTTATCAATCAAATGAGCATATTTTTCTCCTTTTGCATGATCTTTCAATATTTCATCAGGAGTCATTTCCTCATCCATTTCAAGAGGGACAAAGGAATTTTCATTTTTTGGAGTTGCAATGTATTTGTATGGTCCGCTTATGACATCTGCGTTATGGACACCAATTGCCACTTTCTTACGGTCTCTTCCAATTACCCAGTGAAGGTTTTCCTGGAAGTCCATGATGTATTTGATTTTGTCTCCTGTGAAGTCAACTCCTTCTATCCTTGCAAATCTGATGTAAGGTCTGATTTCTGCAACTTCTGGACTTACATAAACCTTTTCGCCAGATGGTTCAATTTCATATTTTGGAAGTCCAGTTTCCATTCCTAAGAATCCTTTAAATGATCTTGCTACCCCTTCAACAGATAAGTTATCTGGACGATTTGGGAAGAATTCTACTTTAATTTCCTCATCATCATAATCTTCAATATCACTTGCCATCATAGGTAAGGTATTAATAAGCTCATCTTTTTCCATATCAATACCTAAATCCTTTAAATCTTGATATTTAAATGTAATTACAGGCATATTATCTCCTAATCTCTTTATAAAATTTCATAAGTATTAAGTTAAATTTTAAGTATAATCTAAACTTAATTTAAGTTTAATTTAAATTTTTATTTCATTTAAGCTATTTCTAATCAATCATAGGGTTATCTAGGAATTAATTAAAAATAGGATTAATTCTTTATAATCCAAATACGGCTATAAAGAATAAAGATTCAAAAACAAAGTGTAATGCTCTATGAGGTAACCATGGCATATGTCTAATTGCAATTGAATGACTTACATCCAATAAGAAATGTATTAATGCTGCTAAAAATCCCACTTTCAATGAGAAGAATACACAAGACACGAAAATAAAATGGAAAAGCGCTTCTAAAGCTTCATGAACAATCCATGCTTCCATTACAGAGTCTAATGAACTGCTAACTACACCGCCAAATATTATGTAGAAATCTCTTACATAGTCCCAAACAAGTCTGCTGTGAACTTCATCACTTATAGCAAGTACAATAGCTACATAAAACCATAATAATTGCATTTTGTCACCTCTTTAAAATTAATTTTTGAAAGTTAGTTATATACTATGTTTCTTTTTGTCTATTATTTATTATATAATTATTGTTTTTAAGATTAAAACTAAAAATTATTTTTAAATTCTAAAATTATTATAATTTACAACAATATTTAATAAATACTTTTAATAAATATTAAATTAGAATGTTTTATTTTGAAATTGAAGTTTCGAAGATTACATTTTTATTTAATTATTTTTATTATTCATTCTATTTGGAGGAATATTTTGACAAATAAAGAAATTCCTAAAGATTATGACCATAAAAACGAAGAAAAATGGCAGAAAAAATGGGAAGATGATGAAGTTTATAAATTTATTGGTGATGGAACCAGACCAAGATACATTATAGATACTCCACCACCATATCCAACTGGATTGCTCCATATGGGCCACATCCTTAACTGGGCTTATATGGACTTCAATGCAAGATACAGAAGAGAAAAAGGTATGGATGTATTGTTCCCACAAGGTTGGGACTGTCATGGTCTCCCTACTGAAGTAAAAGTTGAAGAAACCCATAACATTAAAAAGAATGATGTAACAAGAGCAGAGTTCAGAGATATGTGTACTGAACTCACAACACACAACATTGAAGTTATGAGAGGGCAAATGCGTTCTGTTGGTTTCTCACAGGATTGGAGCAGGGAATACATTACCATGACTCCAGAATACAGAAAAAGAACCCAATTATCATTCTTGAAAATGTATGATCAAGGATTGATCTATCAAGGAATTCACCCTGTAAACTGGTGTCCAAGATGTGAAACAGCTATTGCTTTTGCAGAAGTGGAATACAGTGACAACACCACATTCTTGAACTATGTGAATTTCCCACCTGCAGATGTTCCAGAGGAAGTCCTTGCAAATGTTGAAGGCAATTCCTATGTACGTTATGCTGATTTCCCAGACAAGGCTGATGCAAGCGTTCCTGGCGTATTGATTGCTACCACCCGTCCTGAACTTATGTCTGCTTGTGTAGCGGTTGTAGTTCACCCAGATGATGAAAGATACAACTCATTATTAGGAAAATATGTTGAAGTTCCTTTATCCGGTCAAAAGGTTAAGATCATTGCTGATGAAGAGGTAGATATGGAATACGGTACCGGTGCAGTAATGATTTGTACTTTTGGGGATAAGACTGACGTTGCTTGGGTAAACAAATATGACTTGGATGTCATTGAAGCTATTTCCGAACAAGGTAAATTAACTGAAGCAGCTGGAAGATACGAAGGTATGGAACTCCCTGATGCTAAAAAGCAAACCATTGAAGACTTGAAAGCTGAAGGTTACTTAACCAAGCAGGAAGAAGTTGACCAAAATGTAGGTCAATGCTGGAGATGTAAGACCCCTATCGAAATTTTAGTCAAAAAGCAATGGTTTGTAGCTGTAACTAAATTGATTGAGGAAAGCAAAAAGGCTTCAAATGAAATGCGTTGGGTTCCAGAACATATGGAAAGCCGTTTATTGAATTGGGCAGATTCCATGGAATGGGATTGGTGTATTTCAAGACAAAGATTATTTGCAACCCCTATTCCTGTATGGTACTGTAAAGACTGCGGTAAGGTAATCCTTCCTGATGAAGACCAATTGCCAATAGACCCAACAGTAGACAAACCAAAACATGCATGTGAATGCGGATGCACTGAATTCATTGGAGAAGAGGATGTATTGGACACTTGGATGGACAGTTCCATTTCTCCATTGTCTGTTGCAAACTGGCCAAATCCTGGTTGGGAAGACATTTTCCCATCAAGCATTCGTCCACAAGGACACGATATCATTAGGACTTGGGCATTCTATACCACTCTTCGTTGTTTAGCATTAACTGGCCAAAAGCCATTTGATGACATTGTAATCAATGGTATGGTATTCGGTGAAGACGGTTACAAAATGAGTAAATCCCGTGGAAATGTAACCGGTCCTGAAGAGGTTATTGCAGAATATGGTGCAGATCCTTTAAGATTATGGGCTGCTAACAGTGTACCTGGTTCTGATGTTGCATTCGATTGGAAAAACATCAAGCACGGTTACAAATTCATAAGAAAATTCTGGAATGCATTCAGATTCATCAGCATGCACATCTTCGATGAAGAGTCTGAAAAGGCTTTAAGCGGTGATATTGAAGCTATTAAGGCAAACTTGAATCCAATGGATACCTGGATTTTTGCAAAGCTCAATAAAGTCAATAAGATTGTAGATGAAGCATTTTATGATTACAATTACAGCATTGCTGTAAATACTATTGAACAGTTCGTATGGCATGATTTCTGTGATGAATACATTGAAGCTGTGAAATACAGATTATACAATGATGACATTAGTGATGAGTCAAGAATTGCAGCAAAATACACACTTAGAACTGTAATTGAAGATACTTTAAAATTGCTTGCTCCAATTGCACCGTTCTTTGCAGAAGAGGTTTACCAGTACTTCGGCCATGAAGGCAGTATTCACAATGAGCTTTGGCCTGAAATCGACCCTAAATTGGATTCCACTCAAGTGGAAGAGGATGGGGACTTAGCTATTGAACTCATTGGTGAAGTCAGAAGATTCAAGTCAGCTTCTAAAATCCCATTGAATGCAGATGTGGAAAGCGCAACTGTTTACTTGAATGAAAAGACAGAAGACTTGAAAGATGTATTTGAATACTTTGCAGATGACATTAAAGGCACTTTAAAAATCCAAAACTTCCAAGTCACTACCGGTAAACCTGAAGTTCATGAGAAAGTCATTGAAATCGAACCTGACATGAGTAAGATTGGACCAACCTTTAAGAAGAATGCAGGTCAAGTCATTGGATTCATCAAATCAACAGATCCTGATGAAATAGCTAAACAATTAGCTGAAAATGGTGAAATAGCTATTGCTGATGGTGTAATCACTGAAGATTTCTTAAAAATGAAAAAGGAAATTGTAGGTGCAAGCGGTAAGAAAGTTGACATATTGCAATCTGAAAAGCTTGGCGTTATCGTAGAAGTAATCAGATAATTGCTTTTAAAGTATTTTTAAAATTAATTTCATGAAAAGTTTAAAACTTTTCATGTAAAATCAATTTTTATTGAAAATTATTTTAAATTAAAAAACTAATATTTTTATTTTTACCTATTTTATACTTAATTCAGCACCTATTTCAAATGCATTTTTTAAATCCATTTCAAATTGTTCTTTCAATTCCTTTATTTCTTCTTCAGTCTTTTGCTTGCTTGTCATTCCTTTATAATTTACATAAACTTTTACTTCACCATTCAAAAGCTTAAATAAATCTTCTGTTGATTTAAGGTTTGGACGAACTTTTTTCTCAAAATGATTTTTTGGTGAGATTACACTATAGAATATCCCCACATTTACTTTTCCCTTGTAGTAATAGTTTCTATCATATGAGATAATGCAATAGATAAGCCTTTCAACTAAAGCCCTGTAATGGCTTGTCGGTTCATTGAAGAATATTTGGGAACCTATTAGAAGAGTGTCTGCATTTAAGATCTTTTCAATAATTGGTGAAAGATCATCTTTCCAATGGCACTTGAAGCTTTCTTTGTTTTTCTTTTTACAGATTGTACAAATCATGCATCCTCTTAAGTCCATTTTGTACAAATCAAAGTATTCAACTTCACTCCCTACAGATTCTGCACCTTCACTTGCTGATTTCAAAAGTTTCCCTATTTCCTGTTTCATTTTTGGGTCTGCATTAATTACAATAGTTTTCATATTCTCACCTTTTAACGCTTAATGAATATTATTCATATTAAACTTTATAAAAATTGCTTTTTTTATACTTTTTTATATGTTTTTTAGCTAATTTTTAGATATTTTTATAAATAACGGAGTTCATAATTATAGTATATAATAATATGGGGGTAAAATATGAAAGGAATTATTGGCGCAATCGCAGGAGATATAATTGGATCCACTCATGAGTTTAATCCAATCAAGACAAAAGAGTTTTCTCTTTTTAATAAAAAATCATCTTTTACTGATGATACCATCATGACACTTGCTGTAGCTCAATGGTTACTCAATGATAAAAACTCAAAAGAGGAATTGGTTAAACAACTGCAGAATTTTGGACATAGGTATCCTAAAGGAGGATATGGCAGAATGTTTAACAATTGGTTGAAGACAAAAAATCCAGAGCCTTATAATAGTTGGGGAAATGGTTCAGCAATGAG
This sequence comes from Methanobrevibacter sp., assembly GCA_045590695.1. Taxonomy (GTDB): domain Archaea; phylum Methanobacteriota; class Methanobacteria; order Methanobacteriales; family Methanobacteriaceae; genus Methanobrevibacter. Next base: position 980 of record JAZNRM010000292.1, on the reverse strand, counting down.
GGTTTCTCCTGTTGCATGGGTTGGAGACTCATTAGAGGAAGTTCAAAAATTGGCAAGGATTTCCGCTGAAGTGACCCATAATCATCCGGAAGGAATTAAGGGGGCATTGGCAACTGCAGATGCTATATATTTAGCAAGACTTGGATCATCAAAAGAGGAAATCAGAGACCATATTGAGATAAGATATGATTATGATTTAGATAGGGCAGTTGATGAAATAAGACCTTACTATAAGTTTGATGTTTCATGTCAAGGGTCTGTGCCGGAATCTATCATATGCTTTTTAGAGGCTAAGGATTATGAGGATACCATTAGAAATTGCATTTCATTAGGTGGAGATGCAGATACCATGGCAGCTATTGCAGGAGGAATTGCTTCTGCATACTGGGAAGTCCCAAATGATATTCACTCTAAATCAATCAATAGATTATCTGATGATCTTTTAGATGTTTTAATTGAATTTGAAAATAAGTTTGTATAATGCAAATTTTTTTTTTAATTCTTTTTTCTATTCTTTTATTTTTTATTTTTCTTTTTTTAAAATAGAAATTCAATTAACTTAAAGGGGGATAATATGAGTGTTGAAAGGTTTATAGATGCACAAAAAGAAGATTACGACATGGCTTTTAGGGAAATAAGCAATGGTAAGAAAAGAAATCATTATATGTGGTATATATTTCCACAAATCAAGGGTTTAGGCAGGAGCTCTACAGCTAATTATTATGGCATTGATGATTTAGAAGAGGCAAGGGAATATATGGAAAATGAATATTTGAGAAATAATCTAATATCCATATCTAAAGAATTGTTGAAATTGGAAACCAATGATTCTGTAGAGATATTTGGCCATACAGATAGCAAAAAATTAAGAAGCTCAATGACATTATTTGAATTAGTCAGTGAGAGTGATGTATTCCCTTTGGTTTTGGAAAAATACTTTGATGGAAAAAGAGACCAATACACTATTGAATTAGTAAAAT
>JAZNRM010000291.1:0-3943 GCA_045590695.1 Methanobrevibacter sp. | reverse complement strand
TGAAAAATATTAAGAATATTTATTTTGCAAATGATTATTTTATAATTATTTATTCTTATTTCATTATTTGATTATCTTATATGGTTACATTTTTAAAAAGGCTTTGGGAATTAATGGGCCGTTTAATTGGCCTTTATTTTTTCAGTTGAAATGGTACTATTAGTTTTCAAATGCTCTGTCTTAATTATTATATATAGCAAAAATTAAATTATAATTTAACTTGAAAAAATTGTGATAAAATAATGATCATAATAATCATACTTAATTTCAAAAAACTTTTAAGTGAATTGACAATTGTCAAAAAGGATTATTATTTTATTGATTATTTTTACTAAATTTATAATTTAAAAAACGAGGGTTTGGTATGGATAAAGAATTTTTCAATGGAATGAATTTAGCTGAAGATATTAGTGAAGAAGATTTCCAATACATTAAGGATGGTTGGGAAAAAGTTCAGGACGCTTTATCAAAAGATGAATTCATAGACAAATTTAATAAAATTAAAGAAGAATACAAAGACGCTTCCTTTTTCAGTGATAAAGATTTCATAGATATGGTGGTAAATCCATTCACTGGTGAGGAAACTAAAGGTGAGCCTGTAGACACTTTTGATGTTGATACTCCAAAGACAATTGCAGAAGTTGAACCTGGCCGTCAAGGATTTAGCGTTATTGCAAGGGTAATGTCAATTTCCAATCCAAAGTTATTCACTTCAAGAAAAGGAGAGGATGGAAGGCTTGCAAATATGCAAATTGCGGATAATACAGGGGAAGTTAGACTTGTTCTTTGGACTGAAAACATCAAGCATCTCAAACATATCAGTGAAGGAGACATTGTTGAGATTTCAGATGTTGACTGTAAGGATGGATTCAGAGGAGGCAAGGAATTTTCTCTACGTCCTAGATCCTTGCTTAGAACAATTGATGAAACAAGTGAAAACTATCCTGGAAACATTGCAGAGTTCCCGGTTTATGAAGAAAACATCATTTCAATTGCAGATATTGTTCCTGATGAAAAGGTAAGCATTATCGGAAGATTGATTAGGGTTCCTACTCCTCATTCATATGAAAGCAATGGCAAGAAAGGTAAAGTGACCTCTCTTGAAATCCAGGATAAGACTGGAAAGATCGCTTATACCTTATGGAATAAGGATGTCAAGTTAATAGACAGCCTTGACTTGAAAGAAGGAGACATTGTCAAAATCCTTAATGAACAATCCAGAGAAAGAAATGGTGAAATCTCATTATCCCATTGGGATGGTAGAATCCTTAAGATTGAAGGAGACTATGACATTCCTGAATATGAGGAAAACATCATCAAAATTGGTGGTGCTCAAGAAATCAATGATGTTACCTTAATTGGTATTGTAACCAAAATCCAAGACACCATCCAATTTGATAGGCAGGATGGAACCAAAGGATTTGTAAAATCAATTGAAATCACTGATGAAACCGGTTCAATAAGAGTTACTCTCTGGGGCGATGACACTAAACTTAAAGTAGCTAAAGGAGATATCCTTAAAGTCATGGGCGGTAATATTGAATACGATGATTATGCAACCAGCGGATACAGGGTAAATACCAATTGGAATACTGAACTCAGAGTAAATCCTGAAGAAAATGAGGATTTGGCTGAAAGTTTAAATGAAATTGCAAGTAAATTGGGCCCAATCACCATTAGGGAAGTTCAAGATCATGAGGTTGATGGTGATGAAGTTGACATCATCGGTAGATTAATTACCCTTAATGATACCCATTCCTTCCAAAGGGATGACGGCACTACCGGTTATGTTCGTTCCGGAGACATTGCAGACTCAACCGGAAAAGTCAGAATCTCCTTCTGGGATGAAAAGGCAGAAGCTTCATATGGAATAGGAAAGGCATATCAAGTTGAAAATGCCAGAACCAGATTAGGCATGTATGAAGTTGAACTAAATGTTGGAAAGACAACTAGAGTTATTGAGCTTTCTGATGCCGAATCATCCGATTTGCCTTCATTTGAAGAGTTAGAAGAGCAAATCTATGAAACCAAGAAGATTTATGATATAGATGAAGATGACATGAACATTAAAGTTGTAGCAAGAATCTTGGAAATTGAAGATACTCGTGAATTCGAAAGGCAAGATGGAACCAAAGGATTGGTTAGAAACATGACAATTGGTGACGATTCAGGTTTCATACCAGTGACCTTATGGGATGATAAGACCAATTTGCCTTATGATATCAATGAGGCAATCAAAATCCAAAATCCACGTGTAAACTACAATGACATGAGTAATCGTGTAGAGTTGTCCATAGGCAATTCAACAAATATATTGCAGCCTTCTTACAATGAATTGACCAGTCTTCCAGACATTGAGGAATTGCAAAACATTTTATACACTTCAAAAGACATTGCAAGTCTTGAATTGGAAGATAGAAGCGTAAAAATCAAAGGTACATTTTCAGATCCATTCATAGAAAGGATTTTAATGCCAAAATGTCCGGTCTGTAACCGTACTCTTGAAGATGAGGATGAAGAGGAATGTCCTCATTGTGGAAATTATATAGATAAACCTAAATATCTATTGATGCTTCCTGGAAAAATCACTGATGATACCGGTGAAATTCAAGTAACTTTCTTCAATGAATTAGTGGAAGAATTATTGGATATGAAACATGATGATATAGTTGCACTATATGAGGAAAGCGAAGGAGATATTGGATTCTTGGAAACTAAAGCAATGGATCTTGAAGGAAGAACTTTAGAATTGCTTGCCGATGTAACTTACAATAATTATGATGAAGAAATAAGGCTTAGACCTAAAAAGATTTTTAAAAATGAGTTTTAAGCCTGTTTTATAGTATGATGAACTTTAATAAATTTGTTTAATGGGTTGATATTTATGGTAGAACTTGAAGACTTACCTAATGTAGGAGAAAAAACTGCTGAAAAATTAAGAGAAGCTGGTTTTGCTGATATGATGAGATTGGCTACTGCTACCGCTAAAGAATTAGCTGTAAAGGCAGAAATTGGTGAAGGAGTAGCTGAAAAAGTTATTGAAGCAGCACGTAGAGCTGAAAAAATTGATTTTGAAACAGCATTTGATGTAATGGAAAGAAGACGTGATGTGGGCCGTATAACCACTGGAAGTAAAGGTGTAGATGAGTTAATCGGTGGTGGAATCGAAACTCAAGCTATTACTGAAGTGTTCGGTGAATTCGGATCAGGTAAAAGTCAAATTTCTCATGAATTGGCTGTTACTGTCCAATTGCCTAAAGAAAAAGGCGGTTTAGATGGTGAATGTGTATTCATTGATACAGAAAACACTTTCAGACCTGAAAGGGTAGAACAAATCGCAGATGCATTTGGCCTTGACCATGAAGAGGTCTTAAGAAAAATCCACATCGCAAGAGCATTCAACTCTTCTCACCAAATCTTGATGGCTGAAAAGATCAATGAATTGATTCAAAGCGGTGTTAATGTAAGATTGGTAATTGTTGACTCCCTTATGGCACACTTCAGAGCAGAATATGTTGGAAGAGAATCCTTGGCTACAAGACAACAAAAGTTAAACCAACACTTGCATGCATTGCAACAAGTTGCAAATACCTATAATGTAGCGGTTTTCCTTACAAACCAAGTTCAAGCAAGACCTGACGCTTTCTTCGGAAGTCCAACAAAAGCTATTGGTGGACACGTTTTAGGACACGCTTCCACTTACAGAATCTGGTTGAAAAAAGGTTTAGCTGGAAAAAGAATTGCTAGATTAGTAGACAGCCCTCACTTGCCAGAAGGAGAAGCTGTATTTAAAGTCACTACCGACGGTATTGTTGACTAATCATACTTTTAAAAGTTTGATCAAAATATTTTCAATAGTTGGGAGTAATTGCTCCTAATTTATTCTTTTTTTATTTCTTTTTTATTTTCATATTTTTACAAAAACTATTTTAACTAATTTTTA
>JAZNRM010000290.1:0-1639 GCA_045590695.1 Methanobrevibacter sp. | reverse complement strand
AGGAGGTATTTTTTTGTTAGATAAACAGAGGATACTTAAGTTTTTAGGTTATAAACTGGTTCGTTTTGCTATTTTAATAGTGTTTGTAATTTTACTAAGTTTTTTATTAATTGATATGTCTCCTGTCAACCCAGTTAATTCTTATATTTCCAATATGATGGTGAGCCCTGAACAAATAGCTAAATTGGAAGCTTATTGGGGTGTAAATCAACCGATTACCGATAAATTAGTGAATTGGTTAGGAAATATTCTCGTTGGTGATTTTGGAACTTCTTTAATATACAGAGCACCTGTGTTGCATGTTATTTCTGAAAAATTCACCGCATCTTTAATATTGATGTTAACCTCTTGGGTTATTTCTGGCGTATTGGGTTTTGTTTTAGGTGTTCTTGCAGGATTCAAAAGGGACACTTGGGTTGATAAGGCAGTGAAAGTCTACTGTTACATATTGCAGTCTGCCCCTACTTTCTGGATTGCTTTGCTTGTTGTAATGGTATTCAGTGTTTATTTAGGTCTCTTCCCTGTAAGTGGGGGAGTTCCTATTGGTGCATTAAGTCAGGATGTATCCTTTTGGGATTGGTTAAGGCATTTGATCTTGCCAGCATTCACTTTGAGTATTTTAGGTGTTGCATCTATTGCATTGTACACTCGTGACAAGCTTATTGAAGTCATGTCAACTGATTATTTCCTATTTGCAAAAGCAAGAGGGGAATCTGGTTGGACTTTAATTAAAAGGCATGGGATTAGAAACATCCTTTTGCCTGCAATTACATTGCAGTTCTTATCTTTCAGTGAATTGTTTGGAGGAACTGTCCTTGTTGAACAGGTTTTCATGTATCCAGGTATTGGTAGTGCTGCGGTTTCTGCAGGTTTAAAAAGTGATGTTCCATTGTTGTTGGGTATTGTAATTTTCAGTGCAATATTTGTATATGTTGGAAATTTGATAGCGGATGTTCTTTATAACTTTGTGGATCCAAGAATCAGAGAAGGTGAGGAAAATGGATGAGTCAGTGGGTAAAGTGAATAGGTTTGATGTTTTAGGCAATATGAACTTAAGGACCAAGACACTGCTTGCAATAGGATTATCTGCTTTCCTTTTGATTTTAGTTGTAATAGTCAGCTTTTTCATTGACCTTTCAGTAATTACTACCGATTGGACTATGATGAACCAGCCTCCTTCATTTGAACATATATTCGGTACCGACTGGTTAGGAAGGGATATGTTCCTCCGTACACTAAAAGGATTGGGATTAAGTGTTCAAATTGGATTCTTTGCTTCTATTTTAAGCAGTATTGTCGCTGTTGCTTTGGCATTTTTATCCAGTTTCAATAAGTATTTGGATAGTTTTGTTGCATGGTTCATAGATTTATTTTTATCTGTCCCTCATCTTTTGCTTATTATTCTTATTTCCATATCTTTAGGTGGAGGCGCTTTCGGTGTGTTGATTGGTGTTGCATTCACTCACTGGACATCTCTTGCAAGAGTGCTTAGGGCAGAGATAAAACGGATAAAAACTTCAGAATTCGTCACAATCTCAGAAAAATTAGGAAAATCCAAATTATGGATTGCAGTAAAACAGATTTTGCCTTTGGTTACCACTCAAATAATCGTAGGTACAATCTTGATTTTCCCTCATGC
>JAZNRM010000289.1:0-3877 GCA_045590695.1 Methanobrevibacter sp. | reverse complement strand
AATTATATTATAATGTTTTAAATATAAACTTTTAAATATAAACTGCAATTTATTAAATTATTTATGAATTTTAATTTATTTGAGGAATTTTATGAAAATAATGATAACTGGTGCCTATGGAATGTTAGGTTCTGATTTAAGGGAAGTTCTTAAAAACTTTGAATTGATCTGTACCGGTTCTAAAGACTTGGACATTACCGATGAAGAGAAAGTGATGGAGTTTATCACTGAAAAATCACCTGATTTGGTAATTAATGCTGCAGCATATACTGCTGTGGATGATTGTGAAACCCATTTTGATGAGGCATATGCAGTAAATGCATTAGGCCCTAAGAATTTAGCCATCGCTTGCAAAAGCATTGATGTTCCTTTAGTCCATATCAGTACAGATTATGTCTTCGATGGAAGCAAGACAACTCCTCTTATTGAATCCGATAAGTTAGGTCCTCAAAGCGCTTATGGAAAAACAAAATTGGAAGGAGAGAAATTCATTCAGGAGAATACTGATAAGTATTTCATTCTTCGTACAGCATGGCTGTATGGCCTTCATGGAAACAATTTTGTAAAGACAATGCTTGACTTGGCAGAGACTCATGATGAGATAACTGTAGTGAATGATCAGATAGGCTCTCCAACATATTCCTTGGATTTGGCTGTAGCAATCACCAATCTATTGCATAGTGACAAGTATGGCATTTACCATGTAACAAATGAAGGGGAATGCTCATGGTATGATTTTGCAAAATTGATATTTGAATTATCCAATGTTGATGTCAATGTCATTCCAGTAAGCACTGAAGAATTCCCAAGACCTGCTTCAAGACCCCATTATTCAGTTTTGGACAATAAAAAGTGGAATGCATCAGGTTTTGTTCCAATGAGAGATTATAAAGAGGCTTTAGGTGCATACTTATCATTGTATAATTTCTTCAAGAGACTTAGAAAAATTTGATTATTTTAAAAAAATTATTAAAAAACTTATAAAAATTCTATTAAATTCTATAAAAAAATAAAAAAATTAGTTAAATTAATTCTTATAAAGTGAGTGATTATATGAAAGGAATCGTATTGGCTGGTGGTGCTGGAACAAGATTGTACCCAATTACAAAGGCTGTTTCAAAACAGTTATTGCCTTTATATGATAAACCAATGATCTATTATCCAATATCCGTCTTGATGTTAGCTAACATTAAGGATATTCTCATCATTTCAACTCCAAGAGACTTGCCAATGTATAAGGAGTTATTAGGTGATGGGTCTGATTTGGGAATGTCTTTCTCTTATGCAGAGCAGGAAAATCCTAATGGTTTGGCTGAAGCATTCATAATTGGTGAAGAATTCATCGGGGATGACAATGTTGCCCTTATCTTAGGTGACAATGTATTCCATGGGCACAGGTTTACTGAAATATTGGAAAGGGCATGCACTCTTGAAGATGGTGCAGTAATCTTTGGTTATTACACAAACAAGCCTGAAGAATTCGGTGTTGTGGAATTTGATAAGGATTGGAATGTCTTGTCAATTGAAGAGAAGCCGGATCATCCTAAATCCAATTATGTAGTTCCAGGACTTTATTTCTATGACAATGATGTAATTGAAATTGCTAAGAATGTACAGCCATCCCAAAGGGGAGAGCTTGAAATCACTTCAATCAATGAAGAGTACCTTAAATGTGGCAAGTTGAAAGTTGAATTGCTCGGTAGAGGAATGGCTTGGCTTGATACTGGAACTCATGACGGTTTGCTTGAGGCAAGTAACTTCATTGAAACCGTTCAAAGAAGACAAAGTTTGTTTATTGCTTGTTTAGAGGAGATAGCTTACTTGAAAGGTTATATCAATAAGGAGGACTTATTGAGATTGGCGAAACCTCTTGAAAAAACAGAATACGGCCAGTATCTAATCGAATTGGCTGATAGAAAACTCTAGGAGTGTAATGAATGGGTAAATTCAAAATTACAAAAAGTGAGATTGAAGGAGTCTTCACTGTTGAGCCAACTGTTTTTGGTGATGAGAGAGGATACTTTATGGAAACCTATAATGAAAACGATTTCAAGGAGGAAGGAATTGAATTGACCTTCGTCCAGGACAATCAATCTAAATCATCAAAAGGAGTTTTAAGAGGGCTTCATTTTCAATACACTCAACCTCAAGGCAAATTGGTTCGCGTAATAAGAGGTGAGGTTTTTGATGTGGCTGTTGACCTTAGGAAAAAGTCAGAAACCTATGGAAAATGGGTTGGAGAGATTCTTTCTGAAGAGAATAAGAAACAGCTTTTCATACCAAAGGGATTTGCTCATGGATTTTTGGTTTTATCTGATGAAGCAGAATTCGTTTACAAATGCACTGATTTCTATAATGGTGAGGATGAAGGAGGAATCATTTGGAATGATCCTGAGATAGCTATTGATTGGCCATTGGAAGGAATCGGTGAGGAAAACATTCTTTTGTCAGATAAGGACAAGTTATGGAAACCAATGAAGGAAACTGAAACAGACTTTTAATTATTCATTTAATATTTAACATTTTATTATCAATTATTCAATTATACAAATCAATTATTCAATTATACAATATTTATTCAATATGTGATTTATATGACTAAAGTTTTAATAACAGGCGGAGCAGGATTTATAGGAAGCAATTTTGTAAAGTATATGCTTGAAAAGTATCCTGATTATGAGATTATAAATTTAGATGCCCTTACATACTGTGGAAATCTTGAGAATTTGGAGGATATTGAAGACAATCCTAAATATACCTTTGTGAAAGGTGACATTCAAGATGCAGAATTGGTTGATTCCATTGTTAAGGATGTTGATTATATAGTTCATTTTGCTGCTGAAAGTCATGTGGACCGCAGCATTGAAGACCCTCAAATTTTTATAAAGACCAATATAATTGGAACTCAAGTATTGCTTGATGCAGCTAAAAAGCATGGAATTAAGAAGTATTTGCAGGTTTCTACAGATGAAGTGTATGGAAGCCTTGGAAAAGAGGGATATTTCACAGAAGAAACCCCCCTTCAGGCAAACAGCCCTTATTCTGCCTCAAAGGCAGGGGCTGACTTGATGGTCAGAGCCTATGGAGAAACATTCGGATTGCCAATCAACATCACAAGATGCTCAAACAATTATGGTCCTTATCAATTCCCTGAAAAGCTTATCCCTTTAATGATTTCAAATGCTTTGGAAGATAAGGAATTGCCTGTTTACGGTGATGGAAAGAACATCAGGGATTGGTTGCATGTCTATGACCATTGCACAGCCATTGACCTTGTTCTTCATAAGGGAAAATTGGGAGAGGTCTACAATATCGGTGGCCATAACGAAAAGGAAAACATTGAAATCGTTAAGCTCATTTTGAAAGAGCTTGGAAAGAGCGAATCATTGATTAAGTTCGTAAAAGACAGATTAGGTCATGACAGACGCTATGCAATAGATTCAACTAAAATTACAGAGGAATTAGGTTGGAAACCTAAATACACCTTTGAAACAGGAATCATAGAAACAATCAACTGGTATTTGGACAATCAGGATTGGATGGAAAAGGTAAAATCCGGCGAGTACCAGGAATATTATGAGAAAATGTATTCTAAAAAATGATTATATTAAGTTTATTTAAAAAGATAAAGATTATAAAGTTTCTCTCTAAAAAAGTGATTTTATGAAAGTATCAGTAGTTACACCAAATTACAATGGATTGAAATTCTTGAATAACTACTTTGAGACATTATTGATTCAAAGCAGATTCATTGAAGAGATTATTCTAATTGACAATGCATCTACTGATGGAAGCATAGAATTCATTGAAGAGTTTATGAATAGCCCAAACTATCCAATAGACATAGTCCTTATCAAGAATGAGGACAATTTAGGAT
>JAZNRM010000288.1:0-1624 GCA_045590695.1 Methanobrevibacter sp. | reverse complement strand
TTGGCTTGATACTCCAATGATTGAAATGATTCACGGTGAAGGAACAATCTTAAAATCAATTCCTGCTATGTACAATATGTTCATCAAATACGGAATTGATATTAGAAAGGAACCTATCCTTGTTTACCCAACTCTCCACTATCAAAACGGTGGTGTTGAAATTAACGCAACTTGTCATACAAACGTTCCAAACTTACTCGTAGCTGGAGAAGCTTCTGGTGGTGTTCACGGAACAAACCGTTTGATGGGTAACTCATTGCTTGACGTTGTAGTATTTGGTCGTGAAGCTGGTATTGAAGCTGGAAAAATCTTTAAAGACATCAAACTTTCAGACAAAATGAACCTTGACCACGTTGTAGCATTCGAAAAAGAAAGAGCTGCTGCAAAAATTGAAGGCGATGTAACATCTCCAAAAGTTTTACCACGCTACACACACGGTAATAAGGAATTTGAAAAAACTATACCAGGTGCAACTCTTTAAGTAAACTTGCACGAGTTTCCATTTGGAAACTCGGTAAGTGAGCGTATCGAACAACATTCCTGGTGCTACAAAATAAATTGTCATCCTCTGGCTTGACCAGAGGAACTTAAAAATCCACACGGATTTGCTCAGAACTAACGTTCTTCGCTTTTGTAAGAAAGAAGTGGGTTTTGGGAGAGTTCGTGTGGTATTTTTTTTATAAAATTAATTTACAATTGGTTCTTATTGAGTGTTTATTTCATTTTTTAAAATGGTTTCATAATCCATTCTTGAATGCAAAAATCTGACTATTTGAATAATTTCTTTGCCTTCATCTCCTTTTATTAGATAATAGACTTTATAATTTTTTATTAGCAAAAATCTAAAACCTAAGTTTGCAAGGAAAGAATCTTTTACATAAGGTCCACTTCTTGGATTATCTTTCAATAATAGAATTTCTTCTATTATTTCATCAGATAAATTAGAAGCTGCTTTTTGATTGCATAGAATATCTTTAATATATGATATACTATTTTTAATGTCAGTTTTAGCAGAGTCAGTTATTACAACTTCTGCCATTATATTCCAAGCTCCTGTTTTATATCTGACATCGCTTCTTCAAAAGGCTGTACACGTCCTTCCTGAATATCTTTTAATCCTTCTGCAAGCTTTGAATATAACTCAATTTTTGCAATCATATTATCATATTGTTCTATGCTCATTACTGCTAAATCTCCTTGACCATTTTTAGTTATAAAAATAGGTTCATTAGTTGTATGGCAATAATTTGATATATCAGAATATTTATTTCGTAAATCTGCACTTGCTTTTATTACAGGCATTTTGTACCCTCCATTAAAATATATCTTAATTATATCAATATTTGCATATAATTCAACTATTTTTTATCCTTTAGTTTGACCAGAGGATCTTAAAAATCCACACGGATTTGCTCAGAACTAACGTTCTTCGCTTTTGTAAGATTTTGGGAGAGTTCAAGAAACTTTCTCAAAATTCAAAATTTTCCTCATTCATAATTCATCATTCAACTTTCTTAATTCATAATCCCATCATCTTCCCCCATCACAATCAACGTCTCTCTGAATTCTGAATTCCGAATTCTGAATTTTTCAAATGCTATTCCCTATTTACTCTTTTTTCTTT
>JAZNRM010000287.1:0-2985 GCA_045590695.1 Methanobrevibacter sp. | reverse complement strand
TAAACTCTTATGGACTATAATATTTAAAATTTGATTAATAATTAAATAGCTATTCACTACTCTATTTAAACTAATACAGTTAATCAAAATAAACATTTTAAATATTGTCCTTTGGATGTGGCGAAAAGCTGAACAAGAGGTTATATAAATGATGTACAAATATATTAGAGATGCATGGAAAAATCCAGATGAGTCTTATGTAAGAGAACTTATGTGGCAAAGAGTTCCTCAATGGAGGAAACAACCTGCAATCACTAGAATCGACAGACCAACCAGAATTGATCGTGCAAGATCACTCGGTTACAGAGCTAAAAAAGGTTTCGTGGTTGTAAGAGTAAAAGTTAGACGTGGTGGACGTAGGAAAACTCGTTTCAAACATGGTCGTAGACCAAAAAGAATGGGTGTAAACAAAATTACCATGGCTAAGTCTATTCAAAGAATCGGTGAAGAACGTGTAGCTAAAAAATACCCTAACATGGAAGGATTAAACTCTTACTGGGTATGGGCTGACGGAAAATACAAATACTTTGAAGTAATCTTAGTAGACCCACAAAGTCCTTCTATTAAAAACGACCCTAAAATCAACTGGATTTGTGAAAAACAGCACAGAAGCAGAGCTCTCAGAGGCTTAACCAGTGCTGGTAAAAAAGGCCGTGGCCGTAGAAATAGAGGAAAAGGTAGTGAAAAAAGATTAAAATAATCTTTTTTTAATTTTTCTTTTCTTTTTATTTTTTATTTTTTTAAAAACTATTTTTATTTAATCTATACTTTTTTTACAATTATTATCATTTTATTTTAATTTAAATATAATTTTAATTATATTTTTAATTTCATTATTGGGATTGTTAATCATGATTCATAATATTAGATATCGTGTCTTTATTTACGAAAATGAGGACGAGGATGAAGTTTTAGAAGCTCTTTTAAATATATTGCCTACTGCTGAACCTGAAGTTGAAGAGGCAGAAGGTCTTTTGGAAGAGAAAATGCTTATTTTAACTGGAACCATTTCCAAAAAAAGGGAAACAAAGGAATTCCTAAACACTCTTATAGAATCCATTGGAGAAGAACAACTTGTCAAGTTGTATAATGATCTAGATAGGAAAATGGATGAAAAGGGTAATTTGTTCTTAAGATTATCTAAGGAAAAGGCATTAGAAGAGGAGTGGGAGATTCTTGATGGTGGAGACAGCATTCACTTAAAGATTAAAATAGCAGCATATCCTGCCAAAAAGGAAGTCGCTATCAAAAAGATCTCTGAAATATTCCCTGAAAATATCAAGAATGATTAGAAACTATTTTAAACATTAATAATAAATTATAAAATATAATTATTTTATAAAATTTTTTTTTTAAAAAGCAAATTAAGGTAATCAAATGAAATTTTATGACTTGAATCTAAGAGGGCAGAATTACGAAAATGATTTGGCTTTGCTTAAGGAAGCCAATAAGTTCGGATGGGATTATCTTAATTTGAATTATTCTCCTGAAAACTTTGAAAAAGCTCTTGAGTATAAGGATGACTTGATTGATGAATTGTCTTCTGAAGACTTCAATCAAACCTATAGAAGTAAAAAAACTAATTTTAAACACGCTGAGCTTTCTATGGGAATAAATATCCTAAATGCCAATTCCAATGAAATCAGAAAGATAATCAACAAATATCGCAACAAGTCCAATTACATCAGCTGTTTAGGCGGGGACTTAAAGATCAATCGTGCTGTTTGTGAAAACCATAGGATTGATGTCTTGTCAAGACCTTACTATAAAAGAAGAGATTCAGGTATGAATCATGTATTGGCAAAGGAAGCTAAAAAAAACAATGTAGCTATTGAATTATGCTTTAAGGATATTCTAAACAATCATCTCAGATACAGAGCCAATGTAATAAGCAGCTTTAAGGAAATCCTTAAGTTCCATCGCAAATTCAAGTTTCCATTGATTCTTACAACTGATTCCAAATCAATTTATGATGTTCGCTCTACAAGAGATATTGTATCCTTCTTCAAATCCATTGGATTTAGCAATGAGGAGATATACAACGGATTTTATTATTATCCTAAGCAAATCGTTGATTTCAATAAGGAAAGAAAAGATATGATAATTAAGGGAGTAAAAATCATTGATAGTGATGATTTCACTGACACTTATGACAATAGGATAAGTGATTTGGAAGAATTTGATGAATCTGAAGACTTTAATGATGGCTTTGATGATTTGATTGATGATGAGGATTTGGAATTCATTGAGGAAATTGAAAATGGTTTAGAGGGGGATGAATTATGAAACTAAAAGTATTGCCTCCTACATTAAGGAAAAACCATCATTACCTGATTCTTGATGTAAAGTCAGAAGTGGAAATATCCATAGAGGATATGCTTGTATATTGCTGGGATGCATGCATTAGATACTGGGGAGAGAACCATTCAAGCAACTTTGACTTATGGGTCATGAGACATTATCTTGTTGAAGAAAGTACTCATAATAATGAAGCTATTTTCAATTATAAGACAGTATTAAGATGCGGAAGATCTTATGAAAATGATGTGAGGGTTGCACTATCCACTTTAACAAGGCAAAACAAGAAGAGAATTGCAATCAATACAATTGGAGTCTCAGGAACAATCAAATCAGGAATTTCTAAATTCATTGATGAGGATAGTCTCTAATAAAACTTTTTTTAAATTATTTTTTTTATTTCTCTATTTTTTTAAAAAATTTCTCTTTTTTTCTTTTCAATATAATCAATTATTTATAAAAAATTTAAAAACATTTATAAATAACTTTATTATAATATAGTATTGACAGAAATATCAATAAAATACATATTACCAAATAACAGAATGTTTGGTTCATTTTTTAAAATTAATTTGAATTTGTTTAAACGTAAATTAGGGCTAAAGTTTTATTTATTGTTTTTAAATAGCTGTAATTTATAAGATAAGAAGAAAATAAGATGAAATGAGTTAAATAATACATAATCTT
>JAZNRM010000286.1:0-2314 GCA_045590695.1 Methanobrevibacter sp. | reverse complement strand
AAAATATTTGAATAATTAAATGGCTTTAAATTATTAGATTCTATTTAATTCAAAAATATAGGTGATAAAATGTTAACTACAATTATAGAGGATATGGAAGGAAACGTAATCAGCAAGCAGACATACATTAAAGATTATCCTTTTAATAATTTTTCATTCAAAAAGAAAAGGAGAAAAATAGAATTCAATCCTTCCTTCTTTGATGAATTGGACTTTTCTTTAGGAGTTTTAGCTCCAGACATAAATCGCAAAGATTTTTTAATCTGTTTTTTAAATAAGCCTTTGTTGGATTACTTTAACATTGATTTGGATGAAGTCAAAGGGGCATACTTATTTGAATCCTTGGATTTTCTCAATGATTTCAATGTCAAGGATTTGCTGTTTGATTCATATGCCAATAATCAGGATGTGGAATTTAAGATTCTTCGTTATGTAGAAAACATAATGGTTAGCTCAAGGGTATATAAGTTTTTCAGATTCAATGATAAACTTTATTTCAAGATCACCAATTCTGATGACCTAGACGTCCTGAATAAATCAAATAAGGAAACCATAGAAAACTCGAACTTAAGTGTGGGAATTATCCAAGCCAATAAATGGGTTTACGGAAATCGGACCTTCTGCAGGATGAATGATGTCGATGAATCAAGCATCAATGAACTGGAAATCTTCAATAGGAATATAATCTCCAGAGAATTTGCAAGCGTTGAAGAATTGAAGTATATCCTTGACGATATCTTGAATCGCAGACTGTTTTTCTTCCAGGACAATCTAAAATTCAATTTCAATGGAGAAATAAGACATCTTAGAGAGTTCATTTATCCGACCTCTTTCAATAATCAGCCTGCAATTGAAGTGATTTTCATAGACCAAACAAAGGAAAAAAGGCTGAAGAAGGAATTTGCAGATTTAAATCGGAAAAAGGAGATCATCTTAAAGTTAGGAAAACTTGCTGTATGCCAAGTTAAGGATGGGAGGATATATTGGTCAAATGAAATATTCTCGATTTTTGAAATCCCTCCAAATGAGCTTGAATTTTCTTCAGTCACAAATTCCATAGATGACTTTTTTGACATTATTAAGGATTTCATCGTTAAAACCGACTTGCCTGCTTTATATGATGAATTCAATAATCAAAAGGATGAATCATTTAATTTTAACCTGAAATTCAGAATCAAGACAAGAAAAGGCAACATAAAATTCATAAATTGTGAATTCATTCTCTATGGGGAAGATCCATTGATGCTTACAGGTTTTTTACAGGATATAAGCTATGAGGAATCCCTAAAGAATGAGTTGAACTATCAACTTAAGGAATATGAAAAGTTATACGGGGAATTGGAGCAATCTAGAAAAATTTTAGAAGAGGAATTGGAAAAGAAATCATTGGTTCTGAAATATATTTATAATAAGCTTAATCTCAATTTAAAGATATTCATCTATCTTCTAGGTAATTATCTTGATTCCAACCCTAAAATATCAGACAATTATTATATGATGTTCAAGAAAAGGATAGAGATTCTATGTCGTGACAATGTCATTTCCCAGAGCAGTGAGTACTATGAGCAGCTAAGTTTCAGGGACTTTATGAATGTTTTCATTAAGGACTATTATTCCAAGCTTTTCAAGTCAAGCATAGTAAACTGCAATATTGAGGAGGATATCTTATTCTATAGGGATGAAATAGACTTGATATACTTGATATTATGTGAATATTTCATCAATATTCTAACGATGGAGGAAACTGATATTGAAAGTATTGACATTGAGGGATATGTGGAAGATGATTTGATAAAGATTTCCATCAAGGCATTCAATTATGAAAGGATTGATTTGCAATACTTGAAAGTTCTTGAATTTTTCAGGGAAATCGACAGCAATATGCATGACCTTTCAATTGATAGCGATGAGAAGGTCACTGAATTAAGGATATTGTTTGAAAACAGCAGTAAAAACGATGAGAATGCATTATCCAAGAGCACTGGATTTAATGATAAGGAGTCCAGAGTGAAAGGTAATGACTTATCAGACAGTAGGGAGGATTCATCATGAAAATTGTTATACAGGATATGGAAAACAATATTTTAAAGGAAATAAAAGATATGGGGAAATATGAATTGTTTTCAAATACTCCCAGGTTCATGTCAGTTGAATATGATGAAAACTTCAAGATTTTTGACAAGTTGAATCAGGATTTGATAATTCTTAAGTTCTGCAAAAACAGCAAGGACTTCGTTGTTGAATTCATTTCACAAAATTACATAGACCTGATCAATTCAATATATGCGAATGACCATGACTTTACATTGTCTTA
>JAZNRM010000285.1:0-2095 GCA_045590695.1 Methanobrevibacter sp. | reverse complement strand
CAGAACGACATGGCTACGATCCGACTTTACCTCTTTTAGCCGTACTCGCTGCAGGTATCTTCGCAATCATGTCCATGAACATGCCGATTCCATTCGGTACCAGTGGACACATGGTTGGAGGTGCATTAGTTGCAATAGTATTCCTTGCTCCAGAAGCTGCTGTTTTAGTATTTACTGCAGTATTACTTATTCAAGCTTTATTCTTCGGAGACGGAGGAATTACTGCTTTAGGTGCAAATGTATTCAACATGGCAATTGTTGGAGGATGTGTCGGTCTTTACAGCTTTAAAGCATTACAAGGATTAATTGGTAAATACCCATCTGCATTTGTAGCAGCATGGCTTGCAACTTTAGTTGCAGCAGTTGTAGCTGCAATTGAAATGGCTATTGCAGGAACTTTCCCATTGACTGTAGGAATTGCTTCTATGGCACTTTACCATGCATTTATTGGTATAATTGAAGGAGTATTAACTGTAATTGTACTTTATGCTCTTGAAAAGTTCAGACCAGACTTGTTGGCATGGAACAGAGAATAGGGTGGTAATATGGAATTAAGTCAAAGTGATAAATATTTAATTGTTGTAGGGATTATATTTTGTATTGCTTTAGCAGTATTATCTCCTTACATTGCATCTGGCGATCCGGACGGATTAGAAAAATCTGCTGAAGATGCAGCAGTTGGTGAAGATGTTGAAGCTCCAGTTATGGAGTCACCATTCCCAGACTATACCTATGAGCCTTTAGACAAATTAGGCGAAATCGCTGTTTTAATATTCGGTGGACTGATAACACTTGTTCTCGGTTTAGGTATAGGTTATGCATTAAAAAAATCTAACTAATTCTATTGGTTAGTTGAATAATTTAAAATCTTTGTATTTTAAATTTTAGAAAAACAAGTCTTGGATATTGATTATCATATAATGATAATCCTCGATTTCATTTTTCTATTCATTTCTTCTTTTTTATAATTTTATGAAATTTTCTTAATTGTTAATTGACAATGTTTTTTCCTTTATTTGCAAATAGTAATACTTTTTGAGCTTATTTTGGCAAATTAGTAATAATTATCGATTTAAACAAATAAATATTTATAATTAAAATCCAATAGTTATATTATAAATTTTTTAATTTCCTATTTATTATTCTAAATATATTGAGGATGGATAAAATGGCAATAGAACAAGTCAGATCATTAGAATTTATAGCTTCCAGGGATTCAATTATCCATAACTTGGAAGGAAGGGTTAAGCTTGTAGCCATTTTGCTCATTATTCTTTTTACTGTTTTTTCAGATAGGCTAATCGTTCCAATAGTATTGGAATGCTTCTTGCTCATTGTCATGTATTTAGCTGACTTGTCATTTAAGGAAAGCTTTAAGAGAGTGCTTCTTCTTTTGCCGTTTGGTGGATTTGTAATAGCATTCCAACCATTCATACACCCTGGAAATATCATTTGGCAGGGCCCTTATACATGGTTGTTTATCACTGATACAGGTTTAAATTGGACCGTTCTTTTATTTGCTAGATTGCTTGTCTGTTTGACAGCTATTGTTATCCTTTCATCCACCTCTCCTATGCAGGAAGTGGTGCAATCATTCAGAAAGCTTGGAATGCCAAGGGATCTTGCAATGATTCTAACAATTATGGTAAGGTTCCTGTTTATCTTTGTGGATGAGTTAAGGGACATTAGGCAATCCATGACTTCAAGAAACTTTGATCCATTCAATGATGACATCTCATATAAATGGAGAGTGAAGCAGGTTGGATACAGCATAGCAATGATGTTCTTGAAGGCCTATGAGAAAGGGGAAACCATTTATTTAAGTATGGCAAGCAGATGCTTTTCAGACAATTCCAATCTGTATCATGCAAAGACAATAATTGGAAGATCTGAATATATTTATTTGGGTATAATCATTGGAATTATAATTGTTTTGCAATTGCTTGTAATATTTTATTCTCCTAATTTGGCTTATTTAGGTGTTTCATTATCATTATAGCTTTTAATCTATTGGTTATTTTTTTCTTATCAATTGATTTATTTTTTATATTCATAAATATTTAGGTATACCTAAAAATTTAGAAACATTTATATA
>JAZNRM010000284.1:0-6732 GCA_045590695.1 Methanobrevibacter sp. | reverse complement strand
AACATTATATCTTCATCGCATTTAAAACTTATTAGCTCATGAAAAGTATAAGTTTTGTGATGAAATATAGAAAGATTGCTTATAAAAAAAAATAAAAAAATTAAAAAATTAATTCATAAAGGGTATATAAAATGAAAATTTCAAGAATAATACTTATCATATTGTTATTTTTTGTATTTTTTGAAATAGGGCTATTCAGTTCCTATACTTTAGCGACTGGAGAAGTTCCTGATCCAGGAGAATTAATAAATATGCAAGTCAGCACTGTAACCTCATTTTTCAGTCCTGACAATGTTGGCGGATTGCTTATTAAAGATCCGGACAATGTAAATGTAACAAATAGATTTGAATTGGCTGACAAGCTCTCAGAGGTGGCGGATGTCGATGGGGTCAATGTGGAGAACATGACCATCACAACCGTTGACGACACTGACAAGGATGAGTTCAATGTAACAGTAACCGCTTTCGGCTATTCCAAACCAAGTGGAAAATCCGGTTCAATCATTATAAACGGTGAGCCTGATTACAAGATTATTGCTACAGCAACTGCTGAACACACAATCAATGGTATTGAAGTTAAGTTAGATACCTTAAAGGTTGATTCAATCTTGAAAATATTTGACGCTGATGACAGTAGCTATTCCATATTGGAAGATGACTACAATTCAAGCTCAAAATCAAGTTCCAGCACAAAATACAAGTCAAGCTCAAGTACCAGCAGTTCAAGCTCAAGTTCAAGCTCAAGCTCTAGCAGTTCAAGTTCATCCAGTTCCTCATCCAGTGCATCCGATTCAGGATCAAGTTCCTCATCTGATGGAGGCTCCTCTTCAGGAGGATCTTCTGGAGGCTCTAGCGGCGGTTCCTCTTCTGGCGGGTCCAGTGGAGGTTCATCTGGAGGTTCCACTGAATCTACAAGTGAGCTATTAGCGCCTTTATTCTATTTATTTTAGGTTTAGCTATTTTTAGCTAAATCACTTATTTATTAAAGATTTTCAAAAGATAAAAACAATAACGGAACGTCCTAAAAGGTGATATGATGATTAATCTTATTAGCATGGGTTCTGATATAGGAAACATTACCATAAATGCATTCAATGCCATAATCGAAGCAGATGTTATAGTCAATTATGACAATATTGACTTAAGCGATTTGGATACATATTTAAAAGACAAGGAAATCATTGTAAATGGCTTAAAAGAGACAAATGATGTAATCATTGGTTTGGATGAGTCAGAGTCTATTGAAGAGAATGATGATATCTATTCAAAACTTGAGGAATCCTATTCAAAGATAGAATTGGCAATTTCAAGGTCTAAAGACAACAATGTCGCATTAATCTGCTCAAACAGGAGAAACATTTATGGAATATCCAATCTATTGATTCAAATGAGCTCAAAGTATAACGATGTCGAATTTAAGATTTATCCGGCAGTTTCTCCAATAGATTACAGTTCAGCTGTATTGGGAGCTCCATTGAATGATTTTGTAGCTATTGACCTAAACAAGCCTCTCGTATCAGAAAAGGAGCTTAAAAATAAGATTAGGTTTGCCTTGAAGAATGACTTTGTCATGTTCATTCACAATCCAATTGGCGAAAATGATGACAAGGCCAATTTCAATATTTTAAATGAAGTCATCGATGACTTCAACGATGAGTTATTGGTCGGCATTGTGAATGAAGGCTACAGATATGAAATCTCAAAGTTCAAGGACATGAATGAGGAAAGCGTAATAGAGAATTCCACCTTGATTATAGGAAACAAGCTGACCTACGAGCTTGAGGATTACATGGTCACTTCATCCGACTATATAGTCAAGCCAAAGTTCATTTCCCAAAACATCGATTTCTTTGAAAGGTACTTGAAGGATGAGACACCGAAGGGCCTTGACTACGATTGCGAATATTTGCCATGCCATAAGACATTGGAGGCATGCGATTTCTGCTATTGTCCTTTCTATCCATGTGCTGATGCATTGACTGGCGGTGAATGGATCAAGGACAAGGATGTTTGGAGTTGTCAACACTGTGACTGGGTTCATCTTGAAGAGCCATGTCAGGCCATAAGGAAAGGGTTTGAAGACATTCTGGAAGACAAGAATGATTTGAAGACAAAGCATTTGGAATTGTTGAAATTAAGACGTGAATGTCTATTGAAAACTTTAAAATAAATTTTTTATTTATATTTTTACTATGATTATTTTTAATTTGATTTTTTAACTATTGAATAATCAGGAATTATGCTTATTTATTACATATTAAAATAAAGAAGGTTTTAAAAATGCCAAGTGTAAAAGATATTTTAATTGAAATGAAAGATATGTCGGAATTAATGGTTGATTTAGCTTATTCTGCTGTTTTATTCAACAACAAAGCTGCAGCAGAAGAGGTATTGACCCTTGAAAACAGACTCAACAGCATGAATTATGAAATCAAAAAGCAATCTCTTGTAGCTGCACGTTCACTTGAGGATGCAGAAAAATTAACTACCTTGCTTGAGATTGCAGAAGCTGCTGAATCCATGGGAAACGCTGCAAAGGATTTAGCTGATTTGACATTAAAAGGATTCGAGCCACACCTTGTATTCAAGATGGTTATGGAAGAGTCCGAAAGGAACATCATTCGTGTAAATGTTGAAGACAATTCTGTTTTAGCAAACCAGTCTTTAGGGGAATTGTTACTCCTCAACCGTACTGGTATGAGAATCATTTCCATCAGACGTGGAGATTCCTGGATTTACGGTCCTGACAAAAACACCGTTATCCTTGCAGGAGACGTTTTGATTGCAAAAGGATCCGAAACAGGAACTGAAATCATCGAAAAGTTAGCAGATGGAGAAATGCAATTAGAGGATTTAGGAAACATTGAAGAGTTTATTGATGATGATTAATTTAACTTTTTAGTTATTATGTATTTAGAGTTTATATGAATTTGATTTCAATTAAATTATTTATTTAATATGTATGGATGTGACAATATGATGATAGGAGGTGAACCAATTGAAAAGTCTAATGAAGATGGTACGTCAATTTGGGGAATCTATCATCACATTGGTTGTTAGCATCATTCTATTTTTATTCAATGCTGTAAAGTACATAGTTTCACTTCCAGCACGTTCTGTAAGTTATATAAGAGAATTTTTAGCTGACACTGATTCTGTATTGAAGGAAAGCCTTATTGCCCTTTCCATTTGTGCTGTAGGTGACTTGTGTGCAGGTATCATTTTAGGAAACATGGAGTTCTTCCTCCAGACCTATCCTGGACTTATGGTAATCATTCCTGGAGCTATTGGAATGAGAGGAAACATCTTCGGATCCTTCGGTTCAAGATTAAGCACTCACCTCCACATCGGTACAATATCTCCAGAATTCAAAAGGTCCGACCTTTTGGATGAAAACATTACAGCATCAATTATATTGACTATGGCTCTTTCAGTCTTGCTTGGAGCTATTGCAAAGGTAATCTGCATATTATTCAATTTCCCAAGCATAAGCCTTTTTGACTTTGTCTTGATTTCATTCATTGCAGGATTGATATCAACTGTAATCATGCTTCCAATTACAATGTTCATTTCACTTAAGAGTTTTGAAGGGGGTTGGGACCCAGATAACATCACAACACCTTTCATTGCAGCTGTAGGAGACTTCTTCACCTTGCCTGCAATCATTTTAAGTGTCTTGATTGTAAATCTAATAGGTTTCGATCCAATCGTCAAGATGGTATTGTTTGCAATCATTATCTTGATTACAGTGGTTTCATTGATTTCAGGATACACTGCTGACAATGAAGTAAGGCATATCGTTAGGCAATCCACTCCAGTCCTGTTCTTCTGTTCCATATTGGGAACCGTTGCAGGTGGAATATTGAACAACTCACTTAGCACACTCCTTAAAAACCAGACATTGTTGACATTGGTTCCATTGTTCTCTGGAGAAAGTGGCGGTTTGGTAAGCATTTTAGGTGCAAGATTGTCTTCAGGTCTTCACTCCGGTTTAATCGACCCGGTCTTAAGGCCTAAAAAGCACACTATGGAAAACTTCATAGCTATTGTGACATTAGCTGTAGTGATGTATCCTTTGATTGGATTCTTGGCTGAATCCTCAACAATAGCTTTCAATAACATTGGTGTAGGATACCTTCAATCAATATTGATAAGCCTTATAGCAGGTATGATATTGATCTTAATCATGTTGCTTGTAGTCTTCTATATCTCTACAATTTCATATAGAAGAGGCCTTGATCCTGATAATATTGTAATTCCTTTATCTACAAGCCTAACAGATTCAATATCAACATTGATTTTAATTGTAGTGTCCTTAGGTCTTTTAAGCTTGATTTAATAGCTTATAAAAAAGAGTTTGATGAAAGACCTAACTTTTTTTATTTTATTTTTCATTCCAGGACTTTTCCATCTCACTTTTAAAGAACTTATAGACATTTTCAGAACCGAATATTTCCTCTTCCAATGACCATTCGCTTGGATATAGGATAAATGGATATTGCTGGTTTCCTCCAGCTCCTCCATGACTGCCGATCAATTCCTCAAAGGCGTAGACTTCATCATTGTCGATATCATATGCACTGTTTACCAAAATGTCTGGAACATGTGCGAATTCATCTGTTCTTTTGAGTTTTTTGATGATGTTTTTTCCAAACTTGTCAAGGAAATGGTTACCGTAATACTCTTCAGTATCGAGGTAAAGCACATCATCATTTGATAATACTATTGTATCATATATATCAGATTTCACCATTACGAATCCTATGCCTTCATGATGAGCTAATCCACTGATGAGTCCAGGAAATGCATCTTCAATCTGCTCATATGTCATTCTATTGGACCAGTCTGTAAAATAAATCAATCCTAAGTTTCCGGAAGCAAGAACTATTGTTTGAGCGGTTTCCTCACTCACTTTTGTCTTATTTGAAAATTGAATATTCAAGTTCAAGTCAGTAGAAATGTTATTCAGTCTTTTGGTAAATGGCTCATCGCTATTAAGGAAACTTCTTTCACTTTTCAGTTTATTGAAATACTCTAATGTTGAAGAATTGTTTTTTATCTCATTGAACCTTTCACGTGGACTTATTTCAAAGTCAAGTCTGGAATCAATCCTTTCCTTTGTATTGTCTATTCTGGTGTCTATTTTTTCTTTTGTGCTGTCTATTCTTTCCTTTGTATTGTCTATTCTGGTGTCTATTTTTTCTTTTGTGCTGTCTATGGATTTTTCAATCCTTCTATCCACCTTTTCAAGATTGTCTTCAACATATGGCTTTAGAGAGTATTTTTCCCTAAAGTGGTCATCATTTGAGTGAAGTATACTGTGAACTGTAATGTCATCAGGCAATAGCTCCTTTACAAGATCATTCAGGCTTTCACCATATTTTTCCTTGAATGTGAATCCATTGGATTGGCCGTGATCTGACAGGACAATGAATTTGTAGTTTCTTTCAGCCTTTTCTGCTGCATTTTCCAAACGCTTGAATTGCCTGTCTATTTGCCTGAGTGCATAAAATGAATCGTAATCCTCTACACCTGAATGGTGAGCTATTTCATCATAGCCCATATATGTTGCATAAATCACATTGTAGTTTCCTGCAAGGATATCTCCAATTAAGGTAAGTGTAGTAGCTTCTCTCATGGCTACATTTGTACCTGCCCTTGCAACATAGTAAGCCAATCCTCTCCATTTCAATCTAGGCTGTATGTTCTTGAATAAATGTCTCATCCTTGATGCAAATTCCATAATCATGTCATATATGAAGAGTATCAGGATTCTTGTAATTGCATAAGGCTTTGAGTATAGGTAATACCAGCTTCTTGACTTGATTGCTTTGGAAATTGCGAATTTGCTGAATGTCAGTATGTGATCTGTTGAATCACCTGAAAAGAGATTGCTTCTGCTTGCTCCATTGTTAGAAAGCAGGCCTTTTCCATTTGATATTCTCTTTTCAATTAGTTCAGAGTTGTCTCTTCCATTGGAGGATATTATGCGATTGTCCTTCTCCTTTTCGACCCAACGGAATGCTGGAATATTATTGTTGTTTCCATGAAGTATCCCTGCCTGTGATGAGGATGTCTGGCTTGATAAGTCTGTTTCCCATTCTGCAAGCTCATGACTTCCATCGGATATCCATTTGGACAATGTAGGCATATCACCATTTTCCAATGCCTTTTTTAATGTATGATGGGAAAGGCCATCTATTTCCAGAAATATGAACCCTTCTTTCGCTTTAGATTCGGTGTAGATTGCCTTCATTTCCTTTTCCAAGATGTTGTGGTAATAGCTATCGTCATCATCAATGTTCAATACAAGTGAAACAAGAGAGGATATGAGTCCAATCAGAAGTGGAACGGAAAACAATGCTATTCCACTAATGTAAACTCCAGGAATGAATAGGCTTATGATGTAAAGGAGTATTCCGTCGATAAGAAATGTTCCGAATCCAAGTGTCACCACAATGAATCTAAGTGAAAAATAGCTTAAGAGAGGCCATAATATTGCATTCACTAAAGATAGGAGTATTATGACTAGGAATGCTGTCCGAAAGTTAGGTATTGTTATGCCACCGAGAGTTCTTGTTATGATAAAGAAGATGCTTACCTCTAGAATCAGGTAAATGATAAAATAAATGATTTTCTTAATCTCTTCTCTTATTGTGCTAGTCATAATAGTGCCTGTTTAAATTTATTATAAAAGTTTATGTTCCTATCCTATATATGATTTTTATTTTA